>CAZATZ010000185.1:0-3958 GCA_964488175.1 uncultured Spirochaetales bacterium | reverse complement strand
TGGAGAAAAACAGAGATTTACCCCACGATTAAGAGCGTCGGTCTATTTTGTTTCGCTCGAGACGCTCTTTCGTTATTTCTAGAAAAAACCGAACTCTTCGAGAGGGGAGGGCATTCGCTCAAATGTATCCAGATGGTGTTGAGTCTTTCCAATGTTTTGAGAGGTTCTCTTAACTCTATTGACATAGAGTTGTTCTTTTGATTATCATTCCGATACAATCGGGAGAGATGTCTGAGTGGTCGAAGGTGCTGGTTTCGAAAACCAGTGTAGGGTTTCCTACCGGGGGTTCGAATCCCCCTCTCTCCGTTTTTTTTGACTTCATCGCTATCATTTGTTGTTATCATTCATCATTACCACATTCATTATTACCAATTGATGCGAGTTCATCCAAAAAATTTCTAATTCGATCTTTTAGCCAATCCCAAGATTTGTGATGGCTTGGTTGAAATACCCCCTGTATTTCTAACTGGTCGTTTGGCTAAACTCCGTTTTCAATTCCAAGACTAAAAAATCTCTTCGTTCTTTGCTGAAATCATTCGCTGAAATCGACTTTTTCGAGGTACCCTTCTCTTGTATTCCCCTTTAAAAGAGAGGAGATCCTATCTTCTCAATTTAACTCCCTCTTTTACTCCCTCTCTTGCTGCGAAAGGGGCAGAGTTCTCAGAGGTCGCTCTCTCTCCCGAAGAGGAGAGGTACTCCCTTTTGCTGAAGGGGAGAAGAAGAGCCTCCTTCGAGTATATTCACTCTTGGCTCCATCTTCTTTTACAGAGAGAGTGCGGTCTCTCCGCAACCGATTGCCAGCGACTCTTTCGATCTCCAAACGGGAAATGGCAACTTCCCCCTTCATACCCTCTCTTATTCACCCTGGCTCACACAAAAGGGTGGGCTATTTTTTCCTTTGACGCCTATCCCGTGGGGGTCGACATTGAACTCTTAGGTGGTCGAAAAAGAGAGAGGGCTCTGATAGAAATCGCCAAGCGATACTTTAGTCAGTGCGAGTACTCTTTTATCACCGCAGAGAGAGAGCTATCGCAAGAGCGTTTCTTTATGTTATGGACGTTAAAAGAGAGTTACATCAAAGAGAGGGGAGAGACTCTAGCTACCTCGTTGCGACGAGTCCATTTTGATTCTGAGCTAGAGAAAATTGGAAGAGGGAGTCTCTTTAGTGCGTCGTTGAATTCTTACTTTGAGATCCAAACGTTACCTCTCTTCTCTTCCTCTTCCTCTTCCTCTTCTCTCGCAGGTGCTCTCTCTAAGTCTCGAAGTGGAAAGGAAGAGTTTTTAAAAGAGAGTGAGAACTCCTGTGAAAAACTCTTTCTCGCTTGGAGCTCTCAAAAGGGGGGGGAGAGAGAACACCGAGTATACCAAATACCTGAATTCCTCCCTCTGAACCACCTCTTCACCTCTCTCTAAAAAGAGGGGAGAGAGAGCTTTTAAAAAAAATCGGTTCTTATGGTAAGGTGGGTTGTGAAACGGGAACAACCTTACCATCAACAAATTGATAGATAACTGGTGCGTACCCCGTGATATCTCCGTTTTCATCAAAGCCGATCTCTTCTCCTAAGAGCGTTGAAAAAGATTCAGACTTGAGAATCTTGGCAACCCACTCTCCCTCCGTCGTCCCTGCTTTTTGAATCGCTTGAAAGAGAATGTCGGTGGACGAATAAAAATTGAGAAAACTTTCTAGAGGCTCTTTTTCAAACCGTTTGCGATAACGATCTGCTGCCTCCAAATAAGATTTTGAGTCGTTGCGTATCTCTCCTGTCGAAAAATAGACCCCTTCAAGTATCTCCTCTCCCGCCTTTTCAATAAAATACCTCCTTCTAAAGAGATCTCCTCCCATAATGGGAACCGTTGGCGAAAGAGAGCGTATTTCCTTCAATGCTTTTGCTATGTTGGTGTTAAAGCTTCCTATAAAGACGGCCTGAGGAGGATCTTGCAAGAACCTTGAAATTACAGATAAATCCTCTCCTAAAGGAAAGTACTCCTGCAACGTGTCGATTTCTGGCTTACTTCTCTCGAGAGCATTTTGCATGCTAAAACTCATCGATTTCCCAGCAATGGAACCGTCGTGAAAAACAGTTACTCTCTCAGGGGCAAACGTCTCTAGTAAAAAATCCGTCGCAGCTTCTGTTAAAACCCTCGCATTTAAAGTAGTTCTAAAGAAAAGGGGGAAGTTGTTATCTAAGGTCAATGAGGTGTCAACTGCGATTGGAGATATCTGTAAAATATCAATCAGAGGTTCGCTGTAGATACTCGCCGCAATACCAGTTGTTGAGCTAAAAGAGTGTCCAATAACAGCCTCCACTCCAGCATCGATAAATTTTTCTGCAACTTGGGTGACCATGGCGTCATTTCCTTGGTCATCTGCTAGAATAATCTCTATCTGGGCTCCGAGTAATCCCCCTCTCTCGTTCCACTCTTCGGCCACTTGAAAAATGGGATTCGCAATATCTAGAGAACACCCTCTTGCGATGTTTTCGGAAAAACACCCTCCGACCCCGATTTTAATAACCTCTCGAGGGGGCTTAGAATCTTTGCACGCCGAGAGAAGTAAGAGAGAGAGAAGTAGATAGACTATTTTTTTCATATATGGAAACCTCAATTTTAGCACTTATTCCTTAAATGATCTGCGACTCTCTAGAGAGGGGCGAGATCATATGATGTAAAGACCACCTCTAAAAAGTATTTATCCATCATATCGACTCTAAAGAAAATGGGATAAAAAAGGAAGAGAGAGGCAGCGTACGAAGGATAAATTTACTGGTTTAAAACGAAACTTTAAAAAAGGGAGAAGAGGTGACTCGAACAAATCTCAAAACCCCCTTCGTAATTCTTGTAGGGGAATAGAATAAGGGTTATAGCGTAATAATTCAATCTAAATTGTTATGAAAAATAAATCTATTAAATTTTTATCACAATTTGAAAACATTTCGAATTTTGTACTTTGGGATACTTAAAGGGAACTCTCAAAACTTAGTCTCAGAAAATAACGAAGAAAGAGTGAAAAAGATGTTTTTTTAGAGTTACCCTTCTCTATTCGATGGTCAATTTCTCTTAAAAGATTAGAATAGGGTACCCAATTGTTGGTATTTTCAAGGTATTTAGTTCAACTTATCCTAGGCGATATCACTGTATTGAACACTGGATTGACTACGCCTTGGGAAAGATTAAGAATCATCGAAAAAAAAGGGGTGAGACCTATGGGATTTAAAGCCTTAGTGGTAGAAAAAAAAGAAGAGAAAATAGAGACGGAGATAGGGGAGATTGAGATCGAGGATTTACCTCCGGGTGACGTCCTCGTCTCGGTGGAGTATTCGACATTAAACTACAAAGATGGTCTCTGCTTAACGGGGAAAGGGGGATTGGTAAAGAGCTATCCTCACGTCCCTGGTATCGATTTTTCTGGAGTGGTGGAGAGTTCTGAAGATCCTCGCTACCAACGGGGAGAGAGGGTTATCTTAACGGGATGGCGAGTTGGCGAGATACGCTGGGGAGGATACGCTCAAAAGGTGCGAGTTCCTGGTGACTATTTAGTCTCTCTGCCTAAGGAGATGACCTCTTTTCAGGCGATGGTCGTTGGAACCGCAGGATTTACTGCGATGTTGGCGATTCTCGCTCTCGAAGAGCACGGTTTAAAAAAAGACGGAAACCCCCTCTTAGTGACGGGAGCTACGGGGGGGGTCGGTTCTATGGCGACCCTTTTTCTCTCTAGCCTAGGATATCGCACTGCGGGAGTAACGCGAAGACCTGAGATGAAGGATTTTCTAAAAAGCTCGGGAGTAGATGAGATTATTTTGCAAGAGGAATTCTCCGAAGTCATCAAAAAACCGCTGGAAAAAGAGCGATGGAGTGGGTGTATCGATTCCGTCGGGGGAGTGATGCTCTCTCGGATCCTAGGACAAATCGAGTACAACGGCTCGGTAGCCTCTATCGGCCTAGCTGGGGGGAGCGAACT
>CAZATZ010000184.1:0-3980 GCA_964488175.1 uncultured Spirochaetales bacterium | reverse complement strand
TAATCGACAGAGAGGGGAATGGCACGGTAGTAGACCTCTTTGTCATCCATTCTATCGATGGTCGCCTCCCATAAAATCTCATTCGTGGAAGGATTGACCTTGAGCAGTCGAGAGGGTTTTCTGGTCTCTGGCTCAAAATAGGCGTAAAAGATAAGCCACGTCTTATCGTCGAGGGAGTGAACATCGCCCGTAATCTCGGTGTAGTGTTCTTGATTATAGTCAAATTGTCGAACCAATTTTGCCGTTAAATTTTTCTCGTCGATTTTGTACTCTACCGCCCTTGAGTACTCGTGAGGGCGACGCTCAACCCCGTTATCATACAAGAGTAAATTCCCGTTGGCAAGCCAACTCAACGAGTGGGCTGAAGAGGGGGCGTCTCTATCGGGAATTTTCAATAACCTCGAACTCTGCGGCGGTTTCCACCCGATCGGATTTTTGGGGGCGAGTATCCATTTGACCGCCCCTCTTTGGTCTGGATTGGGAGCAAATCCAACGACCAACGCTTGGTTACGAGAAGAGAGAGCGATCGTTCTCTTCTTTGCGTCATACGCTATAGCGTTGAGATGAATCCAGTCGTACTCCTTATTAAACCGTGCTAGTGATGGTCGTGAACTATCGAAGTATCGCGACATAAACCACTGATTTTTAAGTTGCTTTTTCTGGTTAAAGTGTATCACCAGATCTTCAACGCCCTCTTTCTTCTGTTGAGAAGGGGGAGCGGAATTACTGAGGAGTAATACGCCGTCTTGGTAGGGAATGGCGTCATGGTGTACGAGATTGGGAACTTGGTAGGTTTGAAAGATATTTCCAGCGAGATCGACCTCTTGCAAGAGAGGTGTCGAGAGTGCCAGTGGCGATCCGTTTAAAACGAGAATGTGACCATTCTCCAACTTTCTCAAAATGTAGTAGTAGCGATCATTTGCCCAAATAATGCGACCCTTTTCATTGATGATAAAGCTATAGTCTGTTTTTGTGACGAGGTAGATTTTATCCGAGTCCCCCTCTTGAATATTTTGGGTGATCGATATTTTAGGTTTCATCGGAATCTGCCCAGCGGCCTCCATGGTCACCTTCCATCGAATCCTCTCATTTGATTGAGAGACGGCCTCAAGCTCAAGGGGAGTTGCCTGTCGTGGGTTCAAGTCGATGACGGAGAGGTAGTGTGTGAGACCAGAAGAGGAGCGGGCGACCTCGATCTTTCGATTCCCTCGAAAGACGCGAATCGTCGCCTTGACGTTTGTCCGATAGGCTAAACCAGCCGTTAAATAGTTCCCGTTTGGATTTAGTTTGGGAGCGTAGATAGCTCGAATGTCGAGAGGGGGGGCTGCCCAGAGAAGGGTGGAAGAGAGAAGTAAGAGAAGAGAGAAGACGAGTTTTAGAAAAAATTTTTGAGAAATAACAGTCATGGCTCGTTTTTAATTGACGACCCTTTTTCTCTTCTCCTTTAGAGGTATCCTAAAGATAGAGGTACCCTAGAGTTTTGACGTAGGCTGAACCAAAGAGGTGGTCTTCTCTACCACTCCTCCTCTATCTTGGTGAGGGAAGAGGGTTGAAGCTCTGGAATAAACGTGGCTCGCTTTCCCGTTAAAAAACCTATGATGACGACCTCCATCCCCTTTTTTAAAGAGGATTTCTGGACGTACCCCTCCCCAAAATCATCGTGGTAGACCTTACTCCCTTTGGGAAAGAGGAGTCCTTTCTCTCCCTCTTTGAACTTCTGTTTTTTTTGAGCGATCTGAGCAAAAGAGGGGGGGTGATTTTCAAAGGTAGAGGGGAGTCGTAGCTCTCTGCTCTTCGGGAGAATCGCTTCTGTTCGGTCATTTGTTTCACCATCGTCATCAAATGATGCGAGTGATTCGGGAGGAATCTCCTCTAAAAATCGAGAGGGGGAGTTGTGACGATGCATTCCAAAGTGAAATCGGTAGCTGGTGTAGGTGATAAAAAGACGGGTTCTCGCCCGTGTCATGGCGACGTAAAAGAGGCGACGCTCCTCCTCTTCGTCCTCCTTACTCTCGCTCTGAGAACTCGGAAAGAGCCCCTCCTCCATGCCAGTAATAATCACCCAGTCGAACTCCAACCCCTTGGTATTGTGGACGGTGATGAGCGAGATCGGAGGTTCGCTCTCATCCTCAGATCTCTCCTCGCTATTGAGCTCCATCGCCTCCAAAAAGAGAGAGCGTTCCTCTTCGCTAACTCCGTACTCGAGTGCTGATTGGATCAACTCCTCCAAGTTGGCGACTCTGTCCGTACGCTCTTCGCTATCGAACTCTTGATAGAGGGCGAGTAGTCCACTCTCTCGAATGAGAAAGGTGAGCATCTCGCCGAGATTATCAAAGGTCGTCGTTTTTACCCGTTCAAAGAGGTTGAGAAACTCCGTTAACCCTTTTTTTCGTTTTCCTTTAAAGCTCTTTACCGCCTCAGAGGCTGCCTTTAAGATATCCCCTTCATTTGCGTCTAATTCATTGAGTATCTCTTGGAGACTCCGCGGTCCCAACCCACGAGAGGGTCGGTTGACGACGCGCATAAAGGCGATATAGTCGTTGGGGTTTCCCAGAAGAGCTAGAAGAGCTAAGCCGTCCTTTACCTCTTGCCTACGGAAAAAACTCACCCCGCCTACCAGACGGTGGGGGATCTGCAAGTAGGTGAAGCTTTTTTCAAAAGCGCGTGACTGAGCGTTGGTTCGGTAGAGAACGCCAGCACTCTCTCCCGCGGGAAGTGTCTTGAGGAGACGTCCGCAAAAAAGAGCCTCCTCATCTCCGTTTTCAAAGTGGGAGAGAGTGATTGGCTTCCCCAGCTCTCGAACCGGTTTCATCTCCTTTTGGGAGCGGTGTTTATTATTTTTAATGACGCTCTCAGCCGCCTGTATGATGTGGCCTGTGGAGCGGTAGTTCTCTTGGAGGGCTATCACCTTCGCTGAAGAGTATCGTTGGGGAAAGGTTAAGATATTCTCAACGACGGCACCTCGAAATCGGTAGATCGATTGATCATCGTCTCCTACCACACTGAGCCAACAATTCTCGTGGAAGAGCTCTCTCAAGAGGAGGTCTTGAGCCACGTTGGTGTCTTGGTACTCATCGATCAAGATAGCACGAAACCGACGGTGAAGGGTCTCTTTTACCACGGGGAATTTAGCGAGAATTTGAGTCGGTAGTGAGATGAGATCTCCAAAATCGACGTTTCCGATCGAGCGAAGAGCCTTGGTGTAGAGTCGGTATAGTTCGCCTAACTCCGAGCGGTGGGTAAGGTGGGAGAGATTGCTCTCCGCCGTTAATCCCTCTTCTTTGGCGCGAGAGATGAGCGAGGCGAAGTATTTTAGCTCTGATTTTGGTAGAGCGTAGGGCTGTACCTCTTTGAGAAGAGCTAGAGAGTCGGTCTCATCAAAAATCGTGAAATTTTGCTTTAATCCAATGCTCTCTCCGTAACGACGTAAAAACCACGCCCCGAAGGAGTGAAACGTCTTGAGCATCGGTAGGTTAAGAAAGGTTTGATGGGGTGAGTCGCTAGAGAGTGGTTGGAGGAGAGTATGCACCCTCTCTCGCATCTCAGCGGCGGCTTTGTTGGTAAAGGTAACTCCCAAAATCTCACTGGGGTAAAATCGCTCTTGGTAGATGAGGTGAGCCATTCGAGAGGTGATAACACGCGTCTTTCCGCTACCAGCCCCCGCCAAGATAAGAAGGGGGGCTGAGGAGTGAGAGACCGCCTCTCTCTGCCTTTCGTTGAGTCCCTCTAGGTAGGCGTTTGGGGGGGTCACTTGAGGCTAAAAAGAACCAGCGATGAACCACTCTCCCCACGTTCCCACCTTATCTGGTAGAGACCGACGAGAGAGGTGTCTTCTTCGGGCCAAGCGACTCTCTCTTGATTGATGTTCAACAAGAGGCTCCTCTTTTTTGAAACCCAGAGAGTCAGAGAGTCCCCAACAGTTCGAGAGAGAGTCTCCGCGTTCTGCATTGTGTGGGTCAGTATCTCTCTCTAGGAGTTGG
>CAZATZ010000183.1:0-3994 GCA_964488175.1 uncultured Spirochaetales bacterium | reverse complement strand
ATGCAGAAAAAAAACTGAGAATGTTTATAGATGATTTTGATTTTATTTCATTAAAATTTTCTTCATAATATTGTATTTGTCTATCTAGTTTCATCTAAGTTCTCCTAAATTTTTTTGAAGAAAAATATGTATTAACAGACTACCCTAGGTTAACATTTATATCCTATCTAAATATTAACGTATTTACAAGAAAGAATATTAATAACGTCCTATCATTGTCAAATAAAATGCAAAACTCGATTCAGCCCTAAATACTTCAAGGGGTGTTTTGAATGTTTGAAAGGGCAACTTTTTTAAGCCCAAGAGAAGTCAAGAGTATTCCTTGAGGGTACCTCTAACAACCACTATTTTACTTCGTTAATATCCCAGTCGTAATCGTATTTAAAACTCGCTTGAGACTCGGAGGCGGTCAGTGGCGTATCGAGGTACTGATTGAGATGCTTGACAAGGTTCTTTTTAGTATCGCCAAAATCCTCTTTGAACCATTTGTAGATAGAGGAAAGCACGTAATTTCCGCCTTCCTTTTGTATCCCTCGAGACGAGTTGATATAGTCGTGTGCTCCACTTTCTAGCATCTTGTCCAAATTGTCCCCCGTATAGGCGAGTGTCGCGAGGTTGGGGCAACTAATGCTGGCACAATTCACGGCGTAATGGGTACGTGGATCTTGCCAGATAGGTCTCAAGATATCGTGTTCTATGTTATCGAGAGTCAGCGTAGTCCCCTCTACTTTGACCAGTTCTAAGCTCCAAGGCCCCGATTTCAGTAGACTGCTTTTAATCTTTTTAATACTCGTGACAGGGTAATTATCTAGTATCACTTGAACGGTCACGCTGTTGTACAAATTGATCCAGTACGCCATCTGTACGTCTTTATTGTATTGGCTGATCTTCACGGACTCCAGCGATTTAATATAACCGTCTAGCTTCGCCTTGTCCGGTCCACTGACCTTCTTATAATTCACTAAATTGATGGTAGATTTATCAGGACCAAAGGGAGTCGCTACGATATATTTTTGTAAAAAGTCATTCCACGCACCGTGATCGATCGTAGCAGTAGAACTCTGATTTGAGACGCTAAATTTCTGTTTAAAGTTCTGGGCAAAGAGTGTTGTACTCAGCATAAAAATAACGCCCAAAAAGATTAGCGGACGCATTGATTTTGTCAGTTTCATCGTAGAATCTCCTTCTCTTCTAAATAATTTTCGAGGTACCCGTCGTATAATCTGTCATTTCTGATTCGTGAGTCAGCGTTTAAAGCATAATTCCACTATCTTGATCGGCTAACGTATAGCCGATTTCCTGCCCCTCTACCAAGATGGAGTGGTTGGAGGTCTGCATGATCTGTTCTGTCTGATAAAACATCGCAGCCGATACCGTTCTTAGCCAAGAGCCGTGCCACGTCTTTTCAAAGGTGAGTTGATCAAAATAGTCGCGCATAAACCACTCGGTTCCCTCGTGATGCTCTTGAATCAATCTTTTCATCGCCCACCAATACGGGCCAAAGTAGAGATAGGTCAGTTTATCTTTGTTTATCATTTGAACCACTAAATTGGCGGCACTCTTGAGATCCTCCTCCGTCTTGTCGTAGTGTTTGACGATATCGTCGACCTCTTCCTCTGTATACATGTTCCCTCCCCCTCTCTTCTCTTGATCTCAATCATCTTCTCTGTCTAGAATATTAGTCACCGCAAAAAAGAGATCAACGCAAAACTCCCCGATCTCGATAAAATCGATGATTATTGAGAGAGGTAAGTTTCGTATTTCTAATCGATTTTTTCAACTGATTTTTTTTATTGGCAGGGGGGAGTCTCACCGTTGCCAATTCATAACATCGATTTTATGGACATCAATTTTGCAGACGGCGATTTTATGGACGGCGATTTTGTGCGGTGTAAGTTGACACGGTGGGGGGGCTAAACGGCGGTTAGCTCTCAGTCCTCTCCAAGAGCCGAGCCAATTTCTTGAGAGAGTCCTGAAGGCTCTTTTCGGAGTTCAGCCGCCTCTTTGATTTTCGCCTCGTTAAGGTGGAAGTACGCCTTTTTTTTAAGAGCGAAGAGATTCTTAATCGCAATCTCTTTCTCATAAATCCCAAGATTCGTGTCGTGTATCATTTGACTCATAACACCATTGGTTTTCGCCTCATTTAAACCAGCCATCTCGCAAATTGCTCTGGCTGAAAATAGTAAGATATAGGGAGAAGCACTCTCAGTATCCACGTTCAGTCTCTCTAATTCTAAGAGGAGAAGATCGTAGACTCTAGCCGTTGAATCGTTGATTCTGTGATTCATATGCCGTCGGTTTGTCTCTCGAATACGGTTAGCGAAAAGAGTTGCGAGTCGAACACTCAAATTGGGTGAGGTCTCAATCAACCGATTAAACTGTCCTTGATGAATACTGCGGAGTATGACGGGGGTATCGCCTGACATGGCTCCCGCCGATCGTGGTTTTGACTCTAAAAGAGCCATCTCTCCAAAGACCTCCCCCTCCTCTAAACGGGCGAGAATGACCTTCTTTTGCGAGATAATTCGAAAGATATCGATACTGCCTTTTTCGATAATGAAGAGGTGTTTTCCGACCTCTCCCTCCGCAAAGACAAGGCGTCTGGGGGCTAATTCTACTAATCCCGTCTCATTGTCAATCTCTTTTTGGGGTAAAACTCCCTGTTGACGGAGGATATGAAGTTTATTTTGAACGACATCTTCTAAATCTTTGGCGAGAGATTTAGAGTAATCATTGAGGATAAGAGAGTAGATCTTGAAAGAACAACTTAGTCCCGATTTTTGATTGAAAAAGAAGGATCCAGCCTCAAGAAGAGTCCGCATACGTTCATCTTCTGACTGTTGTTCTTCGACGGTATCTTCTTCTTGACTCGAGAGGGTTTCACTATCCCGTTCGTTGATTTTTCGTAGAGTTTGCGAGAAGTAGTTCATGACCTTGATGCCAACGGAGGGAAAATCTTTAAAGAGGGTAACAAATTGGTCTTTTCCAACAAGAAGTATCGTCGACTCTTCCGAGGCGTAATTGGTTTTCTGATACGCTTTCTCGGTAAGACACGACTCTATCCCAAAAAAGTCGCCCGGCATGAGCGTTGTTTTTTCCTTACTCCCTCTATCCATTGAGTAAAATGACCCCGACTGGACGATATAAAAACCAGTGAGGCTTTGACCAGGAACCGTTACGTAGTGTCCAGGGGAACAATGAATTACTTTGATTTTTTGCTCCATAAAATTTGTCTTCTTTACCTCTGTCGTATCTTTTCAGAAAATTACTTCTGATAAAATTATTTCTGGTACCTTCAAAATACCTCTAAAAAACTCTTTTCATCTCTCGCCCGTTCTTTTTCAGAAATCGACTTTTTCGAGATATATTAAGGTAACTCCTATCATATTAAATTCACTCTTTTAAGGGAAGATATCAAATTTTTTTTGTGTGTGAGAGCTCTTTTGAGTGGCCCTCTCGTGGTATCAAGATGATCTATCTTCTTTGAGAGGCGAAGAGGGGGTTAGAACTTGGCATCGTACTCTCCGCTCTCCTCTCTCTTTTCCGCCTCTCGAAGAAGGTAGTACGCCTGTTTCTTCAAAGAGACGAGATTTTTAATCGCTATTTTATCGTTATAGAGTTCAAGGTTATGATCTTGTATCATTCTACTAATCATTTCCTTCGTTTTTTTCGCATTTAAACCCGCCTTTTCACAAATGTCTTTAGCTGAAAACTTTAAGATATAGGGGGACGTACTCTCAATGTTGACGTTCTCTTTCTCTAATTCTAAGAGTAAAAAGTCGTAGGCTCTCGCGCCTTGATCTTTGATGCTGTGGTTGAGTCGTCGTCGGTTCGCCTCTCGAATACGGCTGGCAAAGAGGGTGGCGAGCTGGACGGTCAAGTCGGCTGAGGTCTCGATCAACTTGTTAAACTGTCCTTGTGGGATACAGCGGAGTACGGCCTTCTGATCACTCGTCATCGCCCCCGCCGATCGCGGTTTTGACTCTAAGAGAGC
>CAZATZ010000182.1:0-4005 GCA_964488175.1 uncultured Spirochaetales bacterium | reverse complement strand
TGGAAGAGGACTTCGTCGCCTCTCCTTTGAAGATGGAATCGGTTCTGAGGCACGTTGGTCGATAGTTCAATCGGGACGACACGAGAGCGTTAAAGAGCTGATCTTTGTCGAGGAGGATCTCATCTACCTCTCCTCTCTGGAGGGAAGAGAATCTCTCTATCTCAGTGAACCCAACGGCACAACGTATCGGCTCTATAGTGGAGGATACGGTCTCTCCTCTCTCTTTTATGACGAAGAGGGGGAGATCCTCTACTTTTCACAGTACGACTCGCAGCTGGGTGAAAATCTCTATTCGATAAAAATAGAAAAAAGAGAGTCGCTTGTCGTTGATCGAGAGAGAGTCACTCCCCCCTATTTTTTTGAAGAGGTCTCGCTCTCTTCACAGAGTGACGATTTTGAGAGTATTTCCAGCGATATTCTCGCCAATACATCGGACAAGACCTCAGATGATCTGTTGAAAAATGCTCCCGTCGGTGAAGACTATGACGTTAAAAAATACTCTCCCTCTCTCCACTCTTTTCGTCTCAATACTTGGGTTCCCTTTCCTCTCTCCTCCGTCTCCGCCTTCTCCCTCAACTACTTGGCTGACGACCCCTTTCTGGGACTCTCACTCTATAGCGATGACATCTTAAATACGAACTCACTCTCTCTCTCGGGGGGGTACAATCCTCTGAGTCAGTCGTGGTCCGTCTCGACGGGTTGGACAAATCGCTCGCTCCCCTTTGAGACGACCCTTAGTGCCGGATTTTCCGAGCTAAATCGAGTCTCAGCCCGTGAGAAAAGCAACCCGACTCAACCGATATCGACCGCCCTTCTTCACCAGTATCAGGGGAGCGGACTGCTCACGCTGAGTAAGTCGTTCACCTCGTCCCAAGGCGTCACAAACAAGAGCCTCCTGCTTGCTCTCACCAGCGGGTATCAATACGTTCGCTATCTCGATCTCGTCGGGACTCAATCTCAACTCCCTCTACAGGCTCAACTCTCCTTTTCGCAGAGAGAGCCGTTAGCTCTCCGCAACCTCTTTCCTCGGTTCGGTTGGAGTATTTCAACGAGAGGGAGAAAAGATTTTCCTCTCGATTCCGCCAATTCGATTAGCCTTGAGTTGGGGTATCAAGTGTTCGGAGATCTCACCCTCTTTTTCCCTGGATTCTTCGCCAATAACTCCGTGGTGGTCAAGTCGAGTTATCTTCACGGGAGAGATCAACTCACCCCCTATACGACCCTCGTCTCAGAAGAGATCTCCTCAGAGGCGAAGAGCTACACCGATCTTTTTCGAGGGAGTCTTAACTACGCCTTTCCCATCGCCTATCCCGAGGCGAGTTTGGGGTGGTTTATGCAGATAAAACGGCTCTGGTTCAATCTGCTTGTGGGGTATGGAATCGGACAAGAGAGCCCAACCGCTCCTTGGGAAGATGAGATCAGTGTCGGAGGTGCGTTGAACCTCGATTTTACTTCCTTTGATCGATTTGAAGTGCCTGTGACTCTCAACCTCTCTTATGCGTATCTCGTCTACCAGAGACGTTCTATTTTTAAGATCGAACTCTTCAATCTCTCTCTGGGACAGTGGGGTTGGGATGGATAGAGGGCAGTTCTAAAGGGTGCTTTTAATTTCCTACATTTAAAATTTGTCGAGTAATAATAGATCATTTTTTGTGGAGCGAAATAGAAGTAATAATTGCTGAAATAAGGCACTGGGAATCGTTTTTTGCAAAGACAAAAAAAGAGGATCTGTTAATTTTACACAACCAACAAATAGCTGAGAAAAATGCTGTATACTCAGAGTTGTCGCACTTTCGTCATAGGGGTTTTTTGTCACCTTATCGCCATCGATAGAAAATAAGGCGTGGTTCCAAGGACCGTACTCATCACGAATATTGAGATCTAACTTTAAATTACTATTTTGTTTGCGGAGTAATAACGATAATGCTTTTTCTACATTAACAATACGAGTCATCATAGAGGATTGGATCTGATGTGGTGGAACCCAATCGGACAACCAGTACATCAAATCATCATTCTGCGGAGCGGAATCCCAGCGAAATTTCTTGCACTGTGCCTTATGTCTGTAAATAAAATTAAAGAAAGCGTTACGAATTTCAACATCCCGATAAATCATTTCTACGACTTCAAAAATTTCACCCTTGAGCTGATACTGTATGTAACCGACTAAATTCTCATCTTGATCAAAACAACCATAAATATACTCTTGGGGATAAATCGTTTTTCTCATTAATTTTTGCTTGAATGCTAATTCTTCCCTCAAAACGTAGCCACTGTAGGGTTCCATCGCTTGAGTGTAGCAGGAGAGCATTTGATCTAAAGATTCAGTCCCTATTTGCTTAAAGGAATAATCTGCCTTGGGAAACTTTAAATGTTCCAAGTCTATTTCGTAGATTTTTTTGGCAAAGCTCAACTCCCAACCATAACGTCTGTAAAAAGGGTAGGAAAAAGGGGATAAATATGAGATGAGGTAATCGGCTTCATTCATTTCTTTTAACGCATGCACCAAAAGAGTTGCGATGCTCCCTTGACTTCTGACTTCTGGCAGGCTTGCAACGTCGCAAATCCCCCCCATTTTCATACTCTTGCCATCAATATTTACTTTATAATCCAGATAACCAACGGCTGAAACTAGTTTATTTTTTTGCATTGTTCCAAAAAAACGGATATTTGATACGTGTTCTTTAAAATAGAAATCATTGTATTTCTCCCCATCAGTAAAAAAACAATAAGCTAATAGTGCTTTGAGTTCATCATTGTCAGGGTTATTTTTCAATTCTTGGATGGAAAAAATATTTTGAGTATTTTTCATGAATTCTTCCTTTAAAGTATCGTTAAGTAGTCTTAAATCAAGGTTCCTCTAAAAACTCGTTTTCAGAAAAGATCAATTTAGAAACGGAAAAAAAGATTTTTTAGAACCGCCCATTAAGGAAGAAGAATCGATTTCAAATTCTTTCTTGCTTAGATATTTGATACCCAAAAGTTTATCAATTAATCGCGTGCCTGTCAAAAATAGATAGAGGAGATCTACGCCAGTAATAGAAGCCACGAAAATCGAAAAATACAGACTAACTTTTTCATCGTTTAATCCTATGGGATCTAAAAATGCGATAGAAAATATCGATTGAGATATTATCGCTTTAACACCGCACTCTTCCATTTTAATCTTACCTATTGCTCGACCTACACTGGGGAAAATGACGCCACGTAAAGAACAGTAAAAGAATTGGGAGAAAAGAGGCAGTAGTAAAATAATGGCCAGATTATTAGATACTTGAACTAATACAAAACTGTTTAGCATATCAGATATAAAGAACATTAGACTAATAATTAAATAGTCTATTTTAACGGCATTTTTTCTGTCTTTTTTCGTTGAATAAAAAGGGTAATCACTCTCTTTGGTCATCATTTTTTTGAAAGTAATTTTTAAGATCAATATGTAAATAAAATAGATCCCTATCAAAATTCCTATTGATTCGATCAATGAAAATCCGTATGCCTGTAATTTTTGAGAAGTTGCATTCCCTGCTAACATTGCTATCAATACGCTAAATTCTAGTGATTGAATTAAATCTTTTTTCATAATTGTATAGATTTCGCTCCTTTTTTTTCGTTTGATTGATTCTAGATTTTTATAAAAAATCGATTTTGGAAAATAACGAGTTAGAAAATAGAAAAGGGTTTTTTTAGAGATGCCGATCATACAATAATGTCATTCAACTAGCAAGAATAATTAATTTTATCAAGGTTTTTTTAAATGCTTTCATACAATTCGGGGCTAGCACTTAAGATTTTATACTTGCTTTATTTATCTAATAATGGGTACCTTTAAAAACAAGTTGAAAAATGTAGAAAAAAGGGGTTTGATAATGAAAAAGCACGAGAACTACGAAATTCTCAACCTACTCGGTTATGGACTCGCTAAGTTTAATCATGATTTTGTTAAGACTTTTGGCTGTCAAACAAAGCAAGAATTCTATCATTTGCTTGTTGATTGTGGTGTCT
>CAZATZ010000181.1:2669-4036 GCA_964488175.1 uncultured Spirochaetales bacterium | reverse complement strand
CCTTCTCCTTTTACTCCCCTGTCCTCGAAAATCCCCCCCCGCAGATCCCCTGTTACATCACCTACACCAATGAGAAAACCCACACCTTAATCCGAGAAAACTTTGATAAAAGCCCCCTCTTTCTCGGACATATTCAGGGAGTCGCCCCCCGTTACTGCCCCAGCATCGAGGACAAGGTCACCCGATTCGCCGATAGAGACCGCCACCAAATCTTTATAGAACCCGAGGGCAGAGAGTCAAACGAGGTCTACTTAAACGGAGTGACGACCTCCCTTCCGCTCAACGTCCAGCTTCAATTTATCCGAACGATCCAAGGGTTAGAAGAGGCGAATATTACCCGTCCTGGGTACGCCGTCGAGTACGACTTTATCGATCCGAGACAGCTCTCCTCCTCTCTTGAGAGTAAGTTAAACCCTGGTCTCTTTTTCGCTGGGCAGACAAACGGAACCACGGGCTACGAAGAGGCCGCCGCCCAAGGGTTACTCGGTGGTATCAACGCACACCAATCGTTACACCAAGAACCCCCCTTAATCTTAGACAGATCTGAGGCGTACATGGGGGTCTTAGTCGACGATCTAGTGACGCGAGGCACGGAAGAACCCTACCGCATGTTTACCTCACGAGCGGAGTACCGTCTCAACTTACGCCACGAAGACGCCGATCGCAGACTCTTTCCCCTAGGAATGCGAGTCGGACTCCACCCCAAAGAGCGAATTACCCTCTTTAAGAAAAAAGAGGCGGGAATCGACGCCGTTCGAGAACTCTTGAAAAATCAAAAAATGACACCAGAGATCGTCGAAAGACTCTCCCTCGCCCCCCACATTAAGGGTAAAAATTTTCAAGAGGCGTTAAAAGTTCCAGGTATCCACCTAGCGAAACTGGGGGAGGAACTCGAATCATTTACAAAATTTGACCGCTCTTGGTTGGAGAGAGTCGAGCTAGATATTAAGTACGCGGGGTACTTGGAGAGACAGCAACAGCAGATCGACCGATTCAAAAAAAATGAGTCTCTTCACATTCCTCCCGATTTTGATTACAATATTGAAGGCATCTCAAGTGAGGCGAGAGAGAAGCTAGAGAAGATAAAACCTCTCTCAGTCGGGCAAGCCTCCCGAATATCTGGAATTCGTTCGGGAGATATCGCCCTTTTAATCTTCGTCCTCAGCCAGAGAGCAGACTCTCTCCCGAAGAAAAAGAGGTAGGGAGATCGATTACTCTCAACATTTAGTTCTACCCAGAATCCGTCTTGAGTTTAACAAAAAAAGATACAAGTTAGAAATGAAAAGAGGTTTTTTAGAGGTACCCCTCCTTAGAACCCCTTTTCATTTCTAATGGTATTTAGAGGACAAAAATGAGGATCAATATCG
>CAZATZ010000181.1:0-2659 GCA_964488175.1 uncultured Spirochaetales bacterium | reverse complement strand
CAGCCAGAGAGCAGACTCTCTACCGAAGAAAAAGAGATAGTTTCTCTTCGACAACCGAGGAGCTCTCTCTTCCAATCGTCTTTTAAGAATTCTTAGAGGACAAAAATGAGGATCAATATCGTATGAGCGTTCCCGACAAGATTCCCACCTCCTTGGCTGAATCCGTGATGAAAAATACCCCAGAGGATCTCCTTAATCCGATCCGTCCCGATACCGTCTTACGCCCAGGGGTTCCCGCCAACCGTGAGCTTTTTGGACGATTTATCGACACCTTGATGGTTGAAGGGAGTGGAATTTTAGGGAGCCAGCACATCCGAGAGTTCTACGACCGCTGCCAAAAAGGTGAGTCTTGCCTATTCCTCGTAGAACACGTGGGAAACCTAGACTACCCCTGCCTCTTTCGACTGATGGAGAGAGATGAACTTCTTGGCAAAGAGGTTGCCGAATCGGTTTTGCCTCTGCAAGGAATCAAACTGGTCAACGAATCACCCATAATCTCCTCTTTTTCGAGCGCTTACGAGACGATTGTCATCGTCCCTTCCCGAACGATCGATTCGATTCCAGAGGGTGATGACAAGGAGAAAAAACATCAGGAGGCGCGGGAGATTAATCGCTCTTCGATACAGATTTTGGTCAAAAAGAAACACGCAGGTAGATTGATTCTACTCTACCCTACAGGAACCCGTTCTCGCCCTTGGGATCCCTCCACATACCTCGCCGTCAAGGAGGTACAGAGCTATCTTAAAACCTTCGACAAAATTCTCTTTGTCACAATCCACGGAAACTGTCTTCCTACCAAACAGGGGGGAGATCTCTTGAGTGATACTCCCAAACAAGATCTCATTCTCTTTACCTGCTCTCCAGTGATGGATGCCCGTGAGTACTACAACAACGCCAAGGAGGAGTTTGCAGGAGACGAAGACGTACGAGATAGCATCTCACAGAGCGTGATGAGCGTTCTCAAAAAGCAACACGACGAGCATCAAGCCCACTACGAAGAGTTATGCAAGACGGCCGTATTTCCTCTCAAAGACAGAAGAGTGCCCCCCCTTGGAAAGCTCTAAAACAGACGCTCGAAAACAGATGAGGTGAGAAGCTGACAGCCAATCAGTAACAAGAGAAAACCCTAGAAAACCCTCTTACAAGAAGAGTTGCCAAGAGTGAGAAAGATTTTACCGAGAAAGACCTACCTACTTGTCATAAACCGATAAAATAGTAAAAATGAGTCCTATGAATTCCTTGAATAAAAGAAAAAAGTGGTTGTTCAATTTTACTGTTATGATCGACGCACTTACCACCTCTCTAGCGTGGTTCTTTGCCTATTACTTCCGCTTCCACCTACCTGAGAGAGCGTTTCCCACCAACTTTTTTCTTTACACCCCCTTTTTAATCCTTTTTAATGTCTTTTTTCACTACCGATTTCACTGCTATGAACCGACCCCCTTCTCCCCTTGGTATAGAAAGGTAACGGGGTGGGTAAAAGGGGCTATCCTTAGCTTTATTCTCTTTGTTTTTCTCTACTACTACACCCACTCAGTGCCGATCTCTCGATTGGGACTCTTGATATATATCAGTGCCCTCATTACCCTACAATCTCTTAGTATCCCTCTTATTTGGCGGTATGAAAATTACCTACGCAAGCGCCATCTATGGGAGGATAAAATTCTATGTATCGGAGATAGTGACCACCTATTCTCCCTTCTTCAATCCCTCCACCCCTTTAGAGAGGGACAACACTGCGTTGGGTGGCTGGATCCCAAAAAAGATAAGTATAAAAAATTTGCCACAGAGAATAAAATTCCCACCCTCGATATCCCCCTTGAGACCCTCCCCGCTTTCATCAAAAAAAATGAGATAACACACGTCTTTATCGGGTTCTTTGAAGATCAATCGAAACAGGTTGGGTTATACACAGACATTCTCTCTATCACCTACTGTCGCGTCTACTTTTTACCCCTGATACGAACGGGGTTTTTAGGATACGAAGTCGAGTCGATTCACCGCCAATCTGCGATCCGACTCAACGCTTTTCACGCAACACGCACCTCTCTCTTTTTGAAGAGAACCCTCGATGTCGTAGGGAGTTTGACGGCTCTCCTTCTCTTCTCCCCCCTCTTTATCTCTCTCTCTCTTCTGATAAAATTCTCCTCGAAAGGGCCTATCTTTTTCTCTCAAGAGAGGGTTACCCTTGACGGAGTTCTATTTCAAATATGGAAGTTTCGCTCGATGCGTACCGATGCGGAGGAGAAAAGCGGAGCTGTCTGGGCGACGAAAAACGATAGTCGAGTGACCACCGTAGGAAAGATGATGCGCAAAACGTCTCTCGATGAGATTCCTCAGTTCTGGAATATTTTAAAGGGGGATATGAGTCTCGTCGGTCCCAGACCTGAGCGACCTGTCTTCGTTGAAAAATTTGAGAGAGAGATCGCAGGATACGGCTTACGCCACCGAGTAAAAGCTGGATTAACTGGGTGGGCACAGATCAACGGACTGCGAGGGGATACCAGTATTAAAGAGCGTAGCCGATACGACAACCAATACATCCGAAATTGGTCGATCTGGCTTGATTTAAAGATCATCGCTCTGACCTTTATCCATGGATTTTTCGATGAAAACGCCTACTAATCCCCCTCAAAACCTACTCAGTACGGAAGGGAAA
>CAZATZ010000180.1:0-4051 GCA_964488175.1 uncultured Spirochaetales bacterium | reverse complement strand
GGGAGCTCTTTTTATCGCCTTTTTCGTTGCGTTACAGAAGATCGATATGGGTTTTCTTGCAACGGTGGGAGAGATAAAGGCGGGGGGAAAGTTTGAAGTTCTTGACTTCTCTTTTTCCCTTGGCAGTACGAATACTTTTTGGGCCTCTCTCATCGGGGGAACGATTATGTGGATTCGCTACTTCTCCTTCGATCAAGTTCAAGTTCAGCGTGTCTTGACGGCCAAGTCGATAAAAACAGTCAAGAGATCTATGCTAACCAGTGCTATTCTCATGAGCACGGTATACTTTATTATGCTCTTTCTTGGCACGATACTCTGGGTCTTTTACCAAGGAAAAGGATTCGAATCTTCTAATGAAATCATGATAGGCTTTATCTTAAATGAGCTTCCGGTCGGTGTTATCGGTCTCGTTGTGGCGGGAGCGTTTTCAGCGGCGATGTCGAGTGTAGATTCCCTTCTCAATACGATGACGACGGTTTATGTTAAAGATATTCAAGAAATATATTTTTCTAAGGGAAGAAAAGAGGAATCCATCTCGTTTAAGACGCTTATGACCGTCTCGATCGTATTTGGTTTGGTTGTTATTGTCTTTGTTCTGATCGGCTTCTCTGGTACCGTCCGTTCGGTTCTCGACGTTGTTGGTAAGTACATCTCTTACTTTAGTGGACCAGCGTGCGGAGTCTTTTTCCTCGCCTTCTTCACGAAGAGAGCCAACGATAAAGGGGTTGCGTTGGGATTTATTTTGGGCTGGATTTTGTGTTATGTTACTGCGGTTGCGTTGCAAACCAGTTGGTTGTACAATCCTGCGATTGGACTCGTCTATACGCTGTTGATTGGCTATGGCTCAAGTCTTCTCTTTACCAAACCTACTCAGAATCAAGAAGAGTATACTCTCAAGGGAATCCACAGAAAGATTCTCGCCTCAGGAAAGGTCAAAGAAGAGGGCGTCTCCACACTACCTTTTGTGCTTGATAAGTACGGTATTATTACTCTCTCTTTCTTCTTTGTACAGTATCTCATTATCATCTTAATGCAGTACACGTAGAGGTACCCATAACCAAGAGGCTGTTTTGTGAGAGATGACCCGTTCCTTTGTTAGGGATGGGCGTCTCTCTTACTCTTTACCCTAAAAATAGATCGACAAGAGAAAATTGATACGATTTCCCCCCAACAGGAGACAAAAAAATATGCCCTTTTAGGGTATGAAGAGAGCCAACGAAGAGTCCCCAGAACAGGAAGGTCGAGAAAGAGAACTCGATGTTAATGAGATCGCCCGAGAGCACTTTAAGATAGCCTACCTCTTTCCTTTCCAACGAGTTGTTATCGCCAATATCTTGGAACGACTCTACTACAAAGAGGAAGAGAGCATCCGCAGACAGGTGGTTATCCTACCAACGGGGGCGGGCAAAAGCCTCTGTTTTACTCTCCCCATCGTTCTCTTAGAGGGGGTGACTCTCATCATCTTTCCTCTTCTCTCGTTGATTCGAGATCAACAGAGGCGCATGGAAGAGTCGGGCATGAGCGTCAGCGTCTTTATCGGTGGACAGGAGAAAAAAGATCGAGATCTGATGTGGCAGAGATTGGAGAGGGGAGAGTCAAAAATTCTTCTCTCAAACCCAGAGACCTTGGACTCTCCAGCGATGCACCAGAGATTAAAAAAGATCGGAATCCAACATCTGGTCATCGATGAGGCACACACCGTTAGTGAGTGGGGGCGAACCTTTCGACCATCTTACCTGACGCTAGGGAGTTTCATCGAAGAGGTCGACCCCGAGTTAGTCTCGGCCTTTACCGCCACGGCTTCAGAATCGATCTTGAAAGATATCAAAGAGGTTCTCTTCAAAGAGAGAGATTGTCACGAGATCCTAGGAAATCCCGATCGCCCCAATATCCACTATCAAGTGATTCCAACCCTCTGCAAAGAGGAGTCTCTTCTTCGCCTTTTACAGGGAGAGATTTTTCCTTTTGAGCGTCCTCTTCTCATTTTCTGTAGCTCACGGACGATGACGGAGAGGTTGGCGATCACCCTCCAGTACCGATTGGGTGCGGAGAGGAACGTGGACGAGAATGAGGTTCGATACTACCACGCAGGTCTACCAGTAGACGTCAAAAAAGAGATAGAGGAGTGGTTCTTTCATAGCGAAGGAGGAATCCTCTGTTCAACCTGTGCGTACGGAATGGGGGTTGATAAATCAAATATTCGCACGGTCATCCACTACGAACTGTCTGGTTCGGTCGAGGCCTATTTGCAAGAGACGGGTCGGGCTGGAAGGGACAAAAAGGAGAGCCGAGCTTTCCTACTCTTTCACAGCGATGATATTCAAAGAAGCTCGCAGAAACGATACCAAGAGTTGGTTGAGGTGATGAAAACCACGCAGGGGTGTCGACGAATTCGCATGATGAAGCTACTAGGACTCGATCCAGACGACTGTAACGGGTGTGATGTCTGTGATGGCACTCTTCTCTCGACCACGGCGGAGGAGAAGACTCTCCAACATTTTATCCGTAAAAACCGTCATCTTCTCACCATGCACGACGCTGTGAACGTCTTAAAAGGGTATCATACCCACCAAGATCGTAAAAAAAACCACCCCTCTCTCTACGGGTTTGGAAGATACCAAGAGTATGATAGAGAGTGGATTGTCCAAAGAATTAACGGTCTCTTATCCCAAGGAAAAATCAAGCGTTCTAAGTGGTTGTGGCGGGGCAAATTAAGTTAAAGTCCACCCACTTTAAAACCTACCTCGTCAAAGTAAATCTGCCTATTTAAAAACTAAATTCAATTAAATTCAATTGCTAAATAAAATCCCACCCCTTTTTTTTTAAAATACTATTCTCTCAGAGATACTCTTTATCCTCTTTACCCTTCAACTACCTCTTGTATATTCCGTAAAATTTTGATAGAAAAGAGAACCTCTATTCTTAAAGGTGTATTTTATGATTGGCACCACTGATAACCGTGGATTTTACGGTGAGCTTCAGAGAAACGAAACAGCGAGAGAATTCGGAGGAATTCGATGAATAAAAGTCTTTTAACCAATGTGATAGCACTCCTAGTTATTTTAATCGGCTATTTTGTCATGAAAATGGGGGAGTCTCAGAGAGTGATAGCAGAGTACCTCCTCTCGGCGGGCTACTTTAGCCTCTCAGGGGCGCTTACCAACTGGCTGGCGATCTATATGCTCTTTGAACGGATTCCTGGAATTTACGGCTCTGGTGTGATCCCTCTTAACTTTGAGAAATTTAAGGCGGCGATCCGAACGATGATGATGGAGCAGTTTTTTACTGAGGAAAATTTGGAGTCCTTTTTGAACAGCGGAATTTCGACAGAGATACTCGATGACGTCGATTATAATAAGGGTTTTGACGGACTCAAATCGGAGATTCTCAGCTCATCGCTAGGAGGAATGCTCGGGATGTTCGGGGGGGAGGCCGCCTTGGAATCTTTCCGCCCAGCCTTTACGAAACGACTCAAGGAGTTCGCCACAGAGGCTCTCTCGGAAAAACTCGAGGGGGGGAACGGGGGTAGTGAAGAGATTCACCGTCAAATCGGATCGGTTATCGATCAACGTTTGGACGAGTTAACCCCCCAAGAGGTCAAGCAGATTATTCAAGAGATGATCCGCCAACACCTAGGGTGGCTTGTCGTCTGGGGAGGTCTCTTTGGCGGACTCATCGGTATCATAAAAGAGGCGACGAATGTTCTTTTTTAAGTTAAAATATAACGCTCCTGTTACTTTGACGTTCTCCCTTTTCTCTACTCTTATTCTTGTCTTGAGTACGAGTCTCTGGCCCGATTTACTCGTCAACTTCTTCGTCTTGGATGGTCGAGGAAGCTTTAGCTTCTCCAGTTCACACGATATTTTTACCCTCTTCTCCTACGTCTTCGGTCATCTTAGTTGGAGTCACCTCGTCTCAAATCTAACGATTCTTCTTCTCATTGGCCCTATTCTCGAAGAGAAATACACCTCACGCACTCTCCTTGGAATGATTTTGATTACCGCCGTAGTCAACGGACTTCTCAACGTTCTCTTTTTTCCTAGCCGGCTAG
>CAZATZ010000179.1:0-4077 GCA_964488175.1 uncultured Spirochaetales bacterium | reverse complement strand
CGATTTCTCGATTCATGGGGTACCGAAGAGAAAAAGAGATAATCCTTTTTTTCTTTTCGATCGCTCTCTTGCTCGTCTTCACACCCTATAGATACCGTTTGCCATCTGAAGATTCCCTCTTCAAAAAATCTTTTTTACTTCTCACTCATTATTCTCTAAAACCAACTTTTCAGAGGTGCCTTTTTTAGAGGTTCTCAAAAATCATCTCAGTGATACCACGACTCTTTTCAACCAGATAATCTCGATCAAAACCTCAATCAAAAATCTCAATCAAGACGACCGTTATGACGATGAGAGCTCCTCCTATGACTGTTTTGATGGTAAACATTTCGTAGTTAAGGAGGACGGAGAAGAGAAGACCAAAGAGAGATTCACTCCCTACAATGATCGCAGAATGGACGGCAGTGGTATATTTTTGTGCCACGGTTTGGAGCAAGAAGCAGATCATCGTGCTAAATAACCCTAAGTAGAGAAGGGCGAGGTAGCCGTTAAAAGAGAGCGCAGAGGGAATCGGTTCATGAATAAAGAGAAGGGTCAACCACCCCAAAACCATGGCCGTTGCCATCTGTATCAATGCGTAGAGCTTCACGTCTTTTACTTGGGGGCTAAAGATGGCGAGCGAGACGATATGACAAGCGAAGAAGAGAGCACATAGAAGAGAGAGCCAAGCTCCAGGGGTTAGTCTGAGTTCCTGCCCAAGAGTCAGCAGTGAGATTCCTACAAAGGCGAGAAGAATCGCAGGATAAGTGATAATCGAGATAGGTTTTCGACTGATAAACCAGTAGAGAAAAGGGACAAAAAGGATATTGGTTGTCGTTAAAAAAGCGTTGACGGAGGGAGTCACGTACTGAAGACCTACCGTCTGAAAAGCAAACCCAAGGTAGAGAAATATTCCGCTTAAAATACCGCTCTTTAAGAGTTGCCATGAGATAATCTCCTCCCCTTTTAACTTCTTCTTTATCCGAGAGGGGAGCAGAATAAGAGAGAGCACGACAGAGGCGAGAGTAAAACGAAGGGCGACCATAAGGATTGGCAGAATTCCCTGATCTAAAGCCTCTTGGGCTGCGATAAATCCGCCCCCCCATATAATAGCGACTAAGACGAGCACTCCGTCGGCGATATGCATTTTTCTAGATTTTTGCATTAAACACTATCTCAACTTTCAAGGGGTTAAACTGCGGATTACTCCCAGCTTTTATGGTACTCTACTGCGATAGCAAAGAGACTCTCTTTTATCCTAGAGCGACATCCAACGTCATCATAAGAGCAAATCCAAGGATGGTACTCATCGTCGCAATATCGGTATTGCCCGACTGTTGCGATTCGGGGATGACCTCCTCTACCACAACAAAGATCATCGCCCCTGCGGCGAAGGCCAAAGCATACGGGAGAATCGGTCTCATTGTCAAGACGAGAGCCGCTCCAATGACTCCTGCGATCGGTTCGACAACCCCCGACAACTGCCCGTAGAAAAAGGCACGTCTCCGAGTGAATCCCGACTGGCGTAAAGGGACAGAGACGGCGGCTCCTTCTGGAAAATTTTGAATTCCGATACCAACCGCCAACGTAATCGCCCCCACGATACTCGCCGAGGGGATATCGGCGGCGACAGCTCCAAAAGCGATACCGACGGCGAGTCCTTCGGGAATATTATGGAGAGTGATCGCCGAAACGAGTAACATATTCTTTTTCCATTTTGTATGAATTCCTTCGGCCTTTTCAATCGGCTGACCGAGGTGAAGGTGTGGTATAATTTTATCGGCGAGTCTCAAAAAAAGAGCCCCCAGTAGAAATCCAATCAGAGGGGCTACCCAACCTCTTCCTCCCATCTCATCGGAGAGTTGAATCGCTGGTGCCAGAAGAGACCAAAAACTCGCTGCGATCATGACGCCCGCCGCAAATCCGAGCATCGAATCCAGTGTCTTTTTATTGGTCTCTTTAAAAAAGAAGACGATACTCGCCCCTAGTGCCGTTACACCCCACGTAAAAGTTGTTCCCAAGAGGGCTTGTAATACTGGACTCTGTTGCGTAAACCATTCGAACATATTACCTATTCCTCCCAAATTTCAAAGAGATATTGTCTCCATACACCTTCCAACGAACATTGTGAAGATCAAGGGATTCGCTCATTTTTTGAATATGACACCCCGAAGTGAGCGGAACCGCCTCGGGATCTGACACCATCTTGGGGGCGATAAAAATTTCTCCTTCATCGATACACCCTTGCGTACTGTTCGACGTATTACTCTCCGTCTTTCCCTCCCTATTTACCGCCGTGTTTGCCTCTGTATTTCTCTCGTAAAAGGCACTCGACAAGAGGCCACCTCCCCCCTCTAGCAAGACGGAGTCTATCTGATTTTCTGCTAAGAGAGTGAGGATATCTTTGATAAGAAAACGATCCCCATTCTGATGTGTTGGCGGATAGAGAAATTGAACGTGAAAATCTCTCTCTAACTCTTTCTGTCTCTCTTCCCCCTCTCTCTCTTTGGCACAAATAAGAATGGTTTTTCTATCGCTATTCTCTTGAATGAGAGTGAGTTTTGGATCGATTCGCAGGTGAGGATCGACGACGATTCGATAGGGGTTTACGCCGTGTGACACTCTGGCGGTGAGTCTTGGGTCATCTTGTAGGGCGGTGTTGATTCCGATCATAACCCCCATCATTTTATGGCGGAGGTAGTGAACTCTCTCTCTCGCCTCTTCGTTGGAAATCCAGCGAGAATCTCCCGTACGAGTTGCGATTTTTCCATCGAGCGTGATAGCCGCCTTGAGAAAGAGGTAGCTTCTTCTCGTCTGGATATAGTGAAAGAAAATTCGGTTTAACCAAGAGGCCTCTTGGGAACATAACCCTACATGAACTTCGATGCCGGCCTCTTTTAAGCGAGCGATTCCCTTTCCAGCGACGAGAGGGTTTGGATCGACCACAGCGACAAAACAGCGAACGATACCAGCATCAATAATTTTTCCGACACAGGGGGGGCGTTTACCGACGTGCGAACACGGCTCTAACGTCACATAAATATCGCAACCCGCTATCTCTTCTCCGCGACTCAACCCGTCTTGAATCGCCTCTTCTTCGGCGTGAGGGCCGCCAAAGGCTCTATGATATCCCTCCGCAATGACTTTGCCATCACGGCAGATAACCGCACCAACCATCGGGTTTGGGTTGACTTGACCGACTCCTTTTTTGGCTAGGAGCAGAGCGTGTTGCATCTGCGTTGTATCAAATAAGGACACCGTATCCCTCCCCGTGCGAACCACCTCTTTAGAGATCTTCTGCGTCGTAAAAAATTTAGAGTTGGTTTTTATCTGTTTAGAGTTCCGATTTTCCGAGTCGGTTTTAGAGCTGATTCTAAGGAGAACCTCTCAAAAGATCGAGTTAGAAATGAAAAAGAGTTTTTTAGAGGTACCCTAAGCTAAAACTTTTTTTCAAAGTCGTCCAAGAGGTTGACCATCTCAAGGAGACCCATCGCCGAGTCAAACCCCTTGTTTCCCGCCTTTGTTCCGCTACGCTCAACCGCCTCTTCTATCGAGTTCGTCGTTAAAACGCCGAAGATAACCGGCAGAGAGTAATCGAGAGAGATTTGGGCGACGCCCTTACTCACACTTGAGCAGACGTAGTCAAAGTGGGGAGTTGAACCTCGGATGACAGCTCCAAGAGTGATAATTCCGCTAAATTTCCCACTCTTAGCCGCCTGCCCTGCGACGAGAGGAATCTCGAAAGCACCAGGAACCCAGACAACCGTAATGTTCTCGTCACGGATACCGTGGCGTACGAGTCCGTCGATAGCTCCAGAGAGGAGTTTTGAGCTGATAAATTCGTTGAAACGGGCAACGACGATACAGAGATTAAAATCCTTTCCTGAGAAATTTCCTTCTACTACTTTTGGCACAATGCACTCCTTCGTTGAGATGAGAACGAACTCTTACCTACTCTCTTTTCATCTATCATCTAATGAAAAAATTCTTAGGTCTATTTTTAAAGGGAATATACCGTATATTTCTACACCAAAACGGATTTTTTTACTAGAGAGTCGTGAATTTTGTCAAGACAATTTTAAAATTTAGGGGGGTGAG
>CAZATZ010000178.1:0-4083 GCA_964488175.1 uncultured Spirochaetales bacterium | reverse complement strand
CAACGCTATTCTGAATAAGGTTGAGAAAGACCTGCTTCATTTGTTCTCTATCTAGAGAGAGAATCAGAGGGGTAGGGGGGAGGTCTAGGTTTAAATCAACCGAGTTCTCTTCTAGCTCAACCCTCACCAGTTGGACGACCTCTTGGAGCAGTGCTATCAAATCACACGGTAAAAGCTCTAACTTCAGCGGACGAACGGCGGAGAGATACTCCACGACAAGGCGGTTTAGTCGAGCGATCTCATCTTGAATAATAGAGAGATTTTCTAATAAATCGAGCCGTCTCTGTTCGGGGGCTAAATCGCCTCTCGACGCATCCGTTTTCTCTAACGTCTTCTGTACTAGTCGGGTGTAGAGCGAGATAGATTCGAGTGGGTTTTTTATCTCGTGGGCAATCCCAGCCGAGAGAGTCGTTAAGGAGGCGAGATACTCATTTCGATTTTGTTGTAGTTCGCTCTTTTTCTGTTCGGTGATGTCACTAAACCAGAGAATACTCCCCCGTATGCTCTGCTCACTGACCATCGGATGGATAGAGAGAGAGAAAATTCGATCTCCCTCCTCGGGTTGAGAGTAGTGAAACTCGACGTTCTCTACCCTCTCTTCCTCCAAAAGATTTCTCTTGACGTAGTTTGCGAGCTGAGAGTGGGGGATAAGATCCCAGACGAAGAGATCGCTCTCAAGAAGATGGTTTGGCAGGGAGAAGAGTCTCAATGCGGTCTTGTTCACCTGCAGGATAGTGTGTTGTCTATCGCAGACCATCACCCCCCCCGAGAGAGAGTCAAACGCCATCGAAAAGAGGTGGTTTGTCTCTTCACTCTTCTGAAAGAGAGAGAGGAGACGCTCTTTACCTATCTTCTCCCAATTACGGTTTTGCCGTCGATTCATAACGCACCCTATTCGATGACTCGGTAGAGAATGGAGGGGGGGGTAAATGGCTCGGGTTGAAACTGGTACGCCTCTAGCAACTCTTGAGTCTTTCCACCTCTATTCCGGTGATAAATCGTCATCAGTGACTCCCCTTTTTGTACCGATTCCCCCCTCTTCTTGTTGAGAACGACCCCCACATGCGGATCAATCGTATCCTCGATTCGTTCACGACCCGCACCCAGTTTCATCGCAAATTTTCCCACCGCTAAGGCGTCAATTTCCGTGATATACCCCTCGGTAGGTGAGAGGAGTTCGCTCTTCTGAATACTCGGATCGTTTAGCTTTTCAATCGAGTTTTTTTCAGCGCCTTGAGCGTGTATGAAGTCCAAAAATTTCTGGTACGCCTCTTTCGAGTCGATTTTTCGCTTGATCAACCGAAGGGCCTTCTCTCGATCTTCCTCTATCTTGGTCAGTTCCAGCGCGAGAACAGCGAGTTCATTGATGACGGTCGTAATCCCCGCCTCTCCCTTTCCGTGCAGAATCTCTATCGCCTCTTGCACCTCAAGCGTATTTCCCACGCTCAAGCCGAGGGGTTCATCCATCCGTGAAAGAAGAGCTATCGTCCGTCGTCCCTGATGGTTGCCGATCCCCGTCATCAACTTCGCCAACTCCTCCGCCTCTTCCAACGATTTTAAAAAGGAGCCAGAGCCGACTTTGACATCGAGCAAGATCGTCTCCGCTCCCCCCGCTAATTTTTTTGACATAATAGAGGAGGCGATGAGAGGAATCGATTCGACCGTTCCCGTCACGTCTCTCAAGCTGTACATCCGCTTATCCGCAGGGGCTAGCGACTTGGTCTGACCAGCCAACACAACACCGATATCTTCGATTTGATCTAAAAACTCTTGATCACTCAGAGTCGTTCGAAACCCTGCGAGACTCTCTAGTTTGTCGACGGTTCCCCCCGTGTGTCCGAGTCCACGACCGCTCAGTTTCGCAATCGGAATCCCAAACGAGGCGAGAAGGGGGGCGAGAATGAGGGAGACCTTGTCGCCGACCCCCCCCGTCGAGTGCTTATCGAGAGTCACCCCTGAGAGGAAGGAGAGATCCATTTGATCGCCAGAGCGAGCCATCGACATCGCGAGAGAGGAGCTCTCTAACGGGGTCATTCCCTTCAGTAAGACCGCCATCGCCCACGCCGATAGTTGGTAGTCGGGGAGGGTGTTATCCGTAATCCCTTGGACGATCCACTCGATCTTCTCTTGGCTAAGCTCCTTGCCCTCTCTCTTTTCAATAATCAAATCTACCATTCGAAACGATTTCATTTTCACTCCTTTTTCTCGATTATCACTAACGGGTGCCTTTTTTCGATTTCAAAAAATATCTTCGTTATCTTCTGAAATCGACTTTTTCGAGGTACCCTAAAGAAAATCTTTTACTAAGTTATCTGGGGTTTGACCGTGAAGGTATTCGACCATTCCTTTCGCCGCCAACATCGCCATCTCGAAACTACATTCTGCTGTCGATGAACCTACATGAGGAACTAAGACGGTATTGGGAAGAGTTATTAATTCATTCTCTTTCCCAAAAGGTTCCTTCTCAAAGACATCGAGTCCAGCCCCGTAAATTTCTCTATTTCTAAGAGCCTGCACCAAAGCACGCTCATCAACAACAGACCCTCTCGAAGCGTTGATAAAGATCCCTGTTTTCTTCATCAATTTAAATTCGTTTTCTCCTATTAAACGGTACGTCTCTTTCGTCAGTGGCGTTATAACAACAACATAATCAGAATCTTTTAATAAATCTTCCTGTTTTACATAGGAAGCGTTTAATTCTTTTTCCCACTCTGGTTTTCTGTTACGATTACAGTAAGAAATTTTCATATTAAAGGCTTTGACACATTTTTCAGCCAGAGTTTTTCCGATTCTTCCCATTCCAATAATGCCTAGCTTCTTATTTGTTATCCCTAATCCCAAGGTGCTTTCAAAGGTCATATCCATGAACTTACCCTCTCTTAGCATACCATCAAGTTCACAGAAGCGTCTCCCCGTGCTTATCATAAGCCCTATAATCAGATCGGCGACCGACTCATTTAATACCCCTGGAGTATGGAGTCCGACAACTCCGTGTTTTTTCATCTCTTCAACATCAAAATTATCATAACCGACCGATATATTGGAGACAGCTTTTAGTTTGGGTCCGCTGTCCAGTAATTTTTTATCGATAGAGTAGCCCATATTAATCAAACCCTCAGACTCTTTGATCCTATCGCACAGCTCATCGTGCGAGATACGCCTATCGACTCTCGTGAGGTCAACTTCACTTCGTAAAAATTCCTCTACCACCGCATCTACAGCAAAGATATTTTCGGTACAAAAAACTTTCGGCTTACTCATAATCATTCTCCTAAAAAGAGACTAACGGGTACTTCTAAAGACTCTTTTTCTATTTCAATAAAAACCGATGTTCATAAACTTTTGGGACAATCTTTAACCTCAGTATCTCCCTACTTTTTTTAAGGTCGTCTAATAAGGCGTTGTACCGCTCATCTCGGCTCTTTTGATTCATGCGTCCGCTGTCGTTTCTCCCATGAAAATATTCTCTGATATCATAAAAAGAACCGTTGGGATCACTCTCTGGTTGAGAGTGGTAGTAGCGGTAGAGTTCACGACCCGAATCAAAGAGTGCGGTGGATTCAGCACTAAACTCTAGAGGCTTCGTTGGGAGAAAAACGACTCTCTTTTTTTTCTCAGATTCTTCAAACATCTCATTCCACTCTTGATCACTTTCTGTATTCGAACTCGAATTATCGGCGAGATCTCGTTTGATTTTTCCCTGTATAAAATCGCTCATAAAATGGCTCTCAAATTTAGCTCTTGCGTGAACCTCTGATTCGGTGAAGGGGATAAAATGATTCGTTCCCTCCGTGCTTTTAATCTTATTTTGTCCGTGAAATAGGGTAAAGGCGAGGCAGTTATTTTGAAACTCAAAGTCGCTCTCCCACGACTCTAAAGGGGCTAAAAATTGATCTCTATCGTTGAGCCAAGTCGCTTTGATGCACTGCCGAACGGATAGATAGACGCAGGCTGGGATAAGATTACTCTCTCTTATCGCATAAAAATTAAAATGTTCAGTCCTAGGATTCACTGAGAGATACGACTGACTTGAGTGTTGAAAATCGGGAGATGGATTCCCGAGAAAACCCATTATCTTCTTCT
>CAZATZ010000177.1:0-4122 GCA_964488175.1 uncultured Spirochaetales bacterium | reverse complement strand
CGTGGATTCTGAGGTTCTCCCTCTCGATAAATAGTAAAATGGAGGTGAGGCCCTGTGGAGAGACCCGTATTTCCAGAGCGAGCTATCACCTGCCCTTTTTTGACAAAACTACCAAAGAGCGGAAGAATAGAGCCGTCTTGGAGATGGGCGTAGGTCGTAACATATCCATTCGCGTGTTTTAGGATGATCATATTTCCTAAATACTGGTCATAACTAACCTTGATCACCTCACCCTGTTTAGCCGCCAGAACGGGGGTTCCCTCAGGCACACCAAAATCAAGACCGTCGTGGAGCTGCCAAACTTTTTTAAAAGGGTGGAGCCGATTCCCGTATCCAGAGGTAATGAGTCCTTTGCCCCCCTCCACTGGGTAGACGAAGCGGTCGGCGAGAAAGTTGGTACGCTCTTTCATCGAAAAACTAATTCCTGGGTAGAAATACCCATCCAAGAGAAATCCAGAAGAGGTCGGAACGGTTAAGGGGAGTTCCAAGTCGAGGGAAGGATCGGTACTTCTTAAAAAAACGCCTGAAATATTGGGGAAATAGAGCGTTTTAATGATACCGATATCACCGACACTTGAGAGCTGATTGACGCTCGCTATCGTATCGTATGAGAGTCCAAGTTTGGCTGATATTTTAAAGAGGGTATCTCCAGGGTTTAGATTATAACTATAGAGCTGAATCGGAAACTCCCCCGAAGGACGAGCCGTCCATTGGTACCCTTTTTCAACTTCTGCTTGAAAAGTGACAAAGTTTCTATTATTCGTATCGAGTTCGGTAATTCGGATAACCTCTTGTCGATACGACTGTTTCTGAGTATCAAAACTTCGAAGAGCTGCTGTCTCTTGAGCGGTGAGAGTGCGAGATGAGAGAATCGAGAAAAAAGAGAGAATCGAGCAAAAAGAGAGAACCGAGAGAATCAATCTCTGATTCCACCTTTCACCCAGAAGAGATTTTGTTCTGTGAAAAAGATTTTTAATCGTTAAATATCTGTAAATACTCATCTTCAATCTCTCTCTTTGCCGCATATCCAAGTTTGGCTGATGGACGGTTACCTCCGTGAAAATCGGATCCTCCCGTAACAAAGAGACCGACTTCACCAGCAATCTTCTCTAATCTACGACAATCCGACCCACTATACTGAGAGTACCAGCACTCAATTCCTTGTAATCCTCTCTCTTTAAACGCTCTAAGTTCATCGGGGAGTTTAGTAAAAGAGCGACGGAGGGTTAAAGGGTGAGCCAACACGGGTCTGCCTCCTAGATCGACGATCGTCTCTACCAAAGTCTCAAGCTCAAACCTCTTTTTGGGAACGTGACAAGCGGAACCGGGGGCTAAGATTGTCGCAAAGACCTCTTTAATATTTTTTGCGTGTCCCTTCTGAACAAACCAGAGAGCGAAGTGCAACATCGAGAGATTCTTTTGAATCCCTTGCTCCTCAAACTCCTCAAGAGTAATATCAAAGCCCTCTTTTTGTAGTCGCTCAATGAGGGCGAGATTTCTGTCGATCCTCAGCTGAGATAACATCTCGGTAAATTCCCTCGCCTTCTCCGTGTGCCACTGCGTCACATTTAGACCCAACAGGTGAAAAAGTCCCCCCACAAAGCTTACCTCTAATTCGATTCCCGGCAGACATCGAATCTCCGCCCTCTTCGCTGCGTCGAGAGCCTCTTCAAGACCGTTAAACGTGTCGTGATCGGTCAACGCAACTGCGTTAAGTCCCACCTCTTTGGCGTGAACGATTAACTCAGAGGGGGAGTACGTTCCATCGGAGGCCGTACTGTGGGTGTGTAGATCTATCACGAAGAGAGACTCCTTAATGGGGCTGGTAACCACCAGCGAGGGTATGATTCATAACCCTTAAGAGTAGTTCTAAAAAAGACTCTCACAGAGTGAATCTGAGAGAATTTTTAAAGATCACCTCTAAGATAAATGACTGAAAGGTTCTTTAGAAAAATTCTGGGGATATCGTATACTATTCGATTCGATTTTACAACGATTCTACGCATTTCTTACGGTTTTTAACGCCCTCTCAAAGGAGGGAATTCTCCCCACTTTCTAGAGGCACCCTCGATGAAAAAGAGTTCCGATAAGGGGGGGGTAAAAGAGATCTTTAAAGGGTGTTTAACCAGAGACCGACTCCTAACACAACGAACAGAGAGAAAATATCTCGGAGATCTCTCTTTATCTCTCGAGATTTTTGGGGAAGTGTTGCCTCTTCATGAAAGAGACGACTCTCCATCGCCTCACTCAATTCATCACTTTTACGCAACACACCGGCAAAAAGAGGGATCGCCAAGGAGTGAATCGAACGGAGAGGAGAGAGACCTTTTCCCCCTCCTCGAGATCGAATACTCTCTTGAATCTCAGAGATCTCTCGAAAAAGCAGGGGGATTAGATTTAGCGTAAGACCGAGAAGGACGCAGAGAGTGCGAACGGGGAGAAATCGAAATGGGCGGAGAGTCGCATAGAGTTCTGAGGCGATGGAGGTTGGGCTACTCGTCATCACCATGAGAAGGGAGAGAAGAAAGAGGAGAAGGTACTTCCCCGTTCGCAGAAGGGCTTCACTCCATCCAAAAAAAGAGAGAGTATTCGCTGCGATGAGAAAGAGGAGGATAGCGAGTCCCCGAAAGAGAAGAGGAGGGAGGAGTCTCATCCGTACTCGAGAGAGAAAAAAGAGGGTGACCGCTCCCAAAAAAAAGAGAGCGAGGGTAAGCGGTTTTGGGGGAGAGAGGAGGGAGGTTACTGCGATAAGAGCCAAGATTTTGATAAGGACAGAGACGCTGTGTACCGGAGATTTCGTCTCTTGGTAGAGAGTTACCATTCCCGTCTTACCCCTCTCTCTTTTGACGTAGCCAGCTCATCGAATCGATCTCACGACTCTCTCCCCACGGTCGGTGGACGTGGTACTCCGAGAGACGAGCTAAACTCTCCGTCGGCTCGCCGCAAAAAACAACACGCCCCCCTTGGAGAATGACGGTTCGATCGACGTGTGCGAGTACCTTCTCAACGTCGTGTGAGATGAGAATAACCGTTCCTCCCCTTTGATGAAACTCAAGAATCCTCTCTAAAATAGTCTCGACTCCCCGCAAATCCAGAGCGGTGAAAGGTTCGTCGAGGAGGAGGTAATCGGGATTCATCACGAGAAGCGAACCGAGGCAGAGCCGTTTTTTCTCTCCCCCCGAGAGTGTGAAGGGGTTGCGAGTTCGTAGGGATAAGAGTCCCATCCTCTCCAATATTTCCTGCACACTCTCCTCGATTTTTGACCGATTCCAGCGAAGATTTTCAGGTCCGAAAGCGATATCTTGCTCAACCGTCTGTCCTACGATCTGGGTATCAGCATTTTGAAAGAGAAGGCCGACTCGTTGGCGGGTTTGGCGAATATTTTTATGAATCCTCTCACCGTCTAAGAAAATCTCCCCCTCTTCGGGTTTGATTAGACCGTTCAAGTGCTTCATCAGTAGACTCTTACCCGAACCGTTCTCTCCCGTGATGAGAGTAAAACTACCCGGTTCGAAGGTGAGCGAGACGCTCTCCAAGACCCTCTTCTCCTCGTACGTCCGAGAGAGATTGCGTATCTCTAATCCCAAAGAACTCACCTCTCTTGCATCTCGCTTTTATTTCGCTTAAAAAACTCTTCTTGAAGGGGAATCGCTATCGCTATCGCTACCAAGATCTTAACCAGATCGAATAAAATAAAGGGGTATAGTCCCTGAGCCAGAGTCGCCGACCAACTCGCAATCCCGAGGGAGTACTTCAGCCAGAGTAGACCGGAGAGAGAGAGAAGAGAGAGAGCCAAAAGGCAGGCTCCCCCCATTCTGATAATCCGAGAAACCCTCCTCTTTGGGTTGAAGTGAGAAGAGTACCCGAGTCCTGCCGAAGCGACGGCAAAAAGAAATCCGACGAGAAACCCACCCGTAGGAGAGATAAAAGCGACGTATCCCGAACCTCCTGCGGCGAAGACTGGAAGCCCCAAGAGTCCTAAGAAGAGGTAGAAAGAGACGACGAGAAGACCATCTCTTACCCCTAAAAAGAGACCGGTTAAGAGGACAAATATAAATTGTAGGGTAAAAGGAATAGGCCCAAACGGAATGACCGTATACGCGCCAACGGCTATCAGAGCGG
>CAZATZ010000176.1:0-4122 GCA_964488175.1 uncultured Spirochaetales bacterium | reverse complement strand
AAATCTCGGCTAAACTCCGTTTTCACTTCCTTGACGGGACAAAAAATCTCTTCGTTATTTTCTGAAATCGAGTTTTTAGAGGTACCCTCTCGCTAGCACGAAACGGATATGTCGAGATTCTTCTAAAAACCGCCTCTTAAGATCACGATTTAATATCTGCTGAAAGGGATTCTCGTAAAAATCTATTAAAATTTAATGAATAGAAAATGAAAGATTCTTCACAGAACAAATATTCGTTCTCTATATCAGCATATCTTATCTACTTTTGTGACCACATTTTATTTTGCTTTCTCTTTTGGGCACCTCTAAAAAACCCCTTTTCTATCGGTCAAAAATCTATTTTTATTTGCTCTCATAGGGTATGAAGGTCTCGGTTAGTAGAAGTTTTTATAGAAATTGGATGACCTCTTACTCTCGACCTTTTTTTATCCTTCTCCTCCTTTTACACCCCTCTTTTTACGCAGAAGAGGGTGGCTCTCTCTCTCTGAAAAGCGAGTTCGATAACACCGAGGGGGTAACCGCCTCTTTTCGATATCAGAAGAGAAACGGTATCGATATCGATTTTCGCTACCTTGAAAATTACCTCGCCGCCGAACGTCTCTACGCCTTTTCTTTTGAGACCCCCTTCTCACAAGTGGGTGAACTCGAATACTCGGGTCTTTTAAGAGTGATGCGAAGTGAGAAGCTTCTCTCTCCGGGGATTTTGTACGAATCGACAAAAACAACATTATTACGTTCTAAATATACTCCATTTAACCAATTTTCAAGCCATTTTGGAGTTTCTCTTTCAAATTTCGGAAAAAATCAAATCGGTGGATTTTTTCGATTCGATGAGGTGGAACCTGAATACGGAGGTTGGGGTTCTTTAAATTATGATTCTCTCTCTCTCACCTTTGCGGTATTAAATCGAGCGTTGCCAAAAAAGTCGGACAAAGAGTGGTATTACGAAGAGGAGGAGGACTTAGCGGGGATAAAGATCTCTCTTTTGGCTTTTGATCTACGATACCGATTCGAAAAGAATATTCTAGGAATGCAGAACGAGGTATTCGTCCCTTTTGTCGGGAAAATGGGTTGGAGGATAACTCCTTTTTTTATTCGAGAGGGGAAGGATTATCAGATCTCTGCGAGGTATAGTCTCCGTTCTGAGGAGTTCTATACCGCTGACGGAGAATTTGTCAGCGAAGAGTGGGCCTATGACGTCTCGGGTCAATATACGTGGTTGAGAGATGGCTTGTACGAGGCTCGGTGGTTACACTCTCAGGAGTCTCAAAAGAGGAGAGATACATATTCTTGGATGCAAAAAATTGGATATTTCAGTGACCTCTGGGGGGGATCGTTTCGATTAGAGGGGGGGAGAAGTGGGGAGGAGGAGTCGGTCCACTCTCTCTCCCACGCCTATCTTTTACGGTGGGGAAAGGAGCAGTACGTCTCCGCCTCTCTGAAATTTCAAGACTTAGAGTGGGGGGAGTTCACATTAAAGGGACAATTTTATCTCTTTACCCCTGCGATTCGTTGGCGATCTCAAGTATCGTTGAGACCGCTCAATCCGCTGGAATCCTTAGCCCGAGAGATTCAACTCAAAACACTCGTCAAAGTCTCACTTCTCTCACAGCTTTTCTACGACTCTCCCGAGGGAAATCTCTCCCTCGCTGTGGGATACGGCTATCCGTACGACTACCCAGAGGGGGAGAGAGAGCTTTGGGGGTATCACGGAGTAACGATCAAGTTCTCAGTGTCGAAGAGTTTGGCGTGGGACTAGAGAGGTAGGAGAGGTTTTTGTGAAGAGAGAGAGAACCCCGTTTCAAATTGTCTTCTCACGAGTCTTATCGCAACGAGTCTTATCAAGACGAGTTCTATGCCGACAAATATGGCTGTTCGCGAGACTCTCTCTCTTTTTCTCTCTTCTTTCGAGTTGTTCGGAGACACTCTCCGAGGTTACCGTTAAGATTCAATTACCAGCGATTCCCTTTCACTGGACGAAGATGACTCTGACCTCTTGGAAGATCGAAGAGAGAGGGGGGCAGAGAGTGATTCCTATCACCGCCACCCATTTTCTTGCGACTCTTCCCGCCAATGAGTATAGCGCGATTGGGGTAATTCCTCTCATTGAAGGAGATCAAACCGAGGATCTCTTTCGGTTAAAACCGGCCTGTTTTATTATCAACCCTTACCGAGAACTAAAAAGAGAGGGGTCTGAAGAGTCAAAAAAAATGGCGAGTTGGAATCACGGCGTTCTCTGCCCCCTCTTCCGATTTATCGAGAGGAGAGATAGTGGGTTAAAAGATCGGATACACTGGGAGATGGTCGAGCAGAAGATACGGGAACGAGTCTCCCAAGATCCTTGGTTACTCGACACAGAGCGTCTCCTTAATGATTTAACAGAGGAAAAACTTGGATCCCTCTCTCTCAAGCAGCGGTATGCCAATAATGAGATATCGATAGGGTTTCCTAGTCTAGGGTGGTGGATCAACGAGAATCCCTTTGGGGAACATTTTTACCAAGAGAATCGATTTAAACAGGGAGATATTCCTCTGGCTGAGGGCGAGCATCGCTGGATTAATTCTGAAACCCGTGAAGTCTACCTTCTCTTTATTCATTCTGAGAGAGAGTTCTTCTCCCTCGTTAAAGAGTATTGAGACCGTCTCTCTGTATACAAACTGTAGCAAATTTCGAGAAGAGTAACCATCGCTCAAAGTCGGTTGAGATAAGGGGAAGAGGTGAGAGGTACGCGAAAAAACCTTTTTACGAGAATGGTGGGATTGTTCACTCCCATCTCTTTCTCTATAATCAAAAAAAGGGTTTCGAGATGATATTTTAAAAGATTTCGTTTACGTTTTTGATCCGCAGTTAAAACCATTTTCATTTCTAACTCGAGCTTTTTTGTCAATCCTAAGATTTGTTATGGCGTCGTTGAAATACTCATTTCGCACCGTGGTAAATCTCGGCTAAACTCCGTTTTCAGCTCCTCGGTTTTAGAGGTACCCTTATGTTTTTTCGTTCCTCCTCGAAAACAATTCTTTTCTCCTCTCTCTCTTTCGCTGGGGTTCTCCTCTTATCCGCTCTTTTTTTCTTTTTACAGGCGAAGGGAGTTATCTTTGAGGAGAAGAGAACGTCCGCCTTGCTGGAAGATATACTTCCTCTCTGGCAAGAGGAGAACTACGAAGAGGTTTTTAGAATGGCCGAACAGGGGTTAATTCGTACCCCTTCACAGCCGGAGTATCTCTACTTACGGGGGGCGTCAGCCTTCTATTTATCGACGGTTCAACTCCTCCCTAAAGATCAACAATTTTACCTAGAAGAGACGGTCTCTCATCTCAACCGCCTCCTTCTCTTGAAGCCAGATTTTGAAGAGATAGCAGAGGTCTACTACCTCTTAGGTCGTGCGCTCTCTCTCCGTGGAGAGTACTTCTCCGATGAGGGAAATTACTACCTCTTGAAAGCGGAAGAGGGGGGAGTTCAAGCCGATGATTTAGACGAATACATCGGACTTAATTACTTCTATCTGGGGGATTTAAGGGAGAGTTTAGTCTATTTAAAAAAGATCCCAGCCGAGGGAAGTAGCAAGGCTTTTAAGGAAAAAATCAAGGAGATAGAGGGAGAGTTGGAGAGAGAGGGAGAGGTTGAACCCCAACTCTTTTAGAGGCATTCTCAAGATATCCCAAAGATTTTTTTATGAGTGTGTGAGGTCTACTCTCTGAAATTTTGAAGAAACTTTTCTACGAAGACCCAGTAATCTTCGCTATCTGAATATTTTGACCAGAGGGCTGAGGAGCCGTGGTGTCCCGCTGTCTGCGGAAGAAAGAAGCTTTTTTTAGGTGTAATGGCGGCGTCGTAGATCATCGACCACTCCTGCTTTTCGCTACGAGCAGAGGTGATAAAGAGAGGAACATTGATCGTTTTGGCACTCTCTTGGACGGAGGCTTCCTTTAGATATTCACCGGGCGAAAAGGCTAAGTAGCCGTCAATTTTCTCAGCTACATCCTCTTCTGAGGCGAGCGTAATCACTAAGGAGGCCGAGTACGAGCTTCCCCAGACAATCAATTTTTTAGGTGAGAATTTCTCTTCGACCCAGAGAAGAGAGGCGATTAAATCTTGGCGGGCTGACCAGTAATCGGTTTTACG
>CAZATZ010000175.1:0-4123 GCA_964488175.1 uncultured Spirochaetales bacterium | reverse complement strand
TATTTTAGAGAAACATAAGGAGTTTTTATTGTGAAGTTTTTTATGAAACAGGTTCCCATGAGACGGGTTGTTTACGCCACAACCCCTATTTATGCGTGGGCAACGTGGCTGTACGGTTGGCGCATTTGGGCCGTCCTTCTGGCAGTCCTGTTCGGATCGGTTCTTACGGAGTGGTTCTTTACGAAAAGAAAAGAGAAGTCCCCCGTTTCTGAAGCCGTTTTTGTGACAAGTTTTTTACTGGCTCTTTCGATGCCCCCCTTGGTGCCGCTCTGGATAGCGTTCACAGCGGGCGTTGTGGGAATCCTTCTTGGCAAGGTTGTTTACGGCGGGTTTGGACGAAATGTTTTCAATCCAGCGATTGTCGGACGATTATTTGTGTATCTCTCTTTTCCAGTTCAGATGCAGACGACTTGGGTCGCCCCTGGAAACTGGGGAATGAGTACCGTTGATAAGATCGCCTCGCCAACCCCCCTCTTGATGATGCAAAACGGAGAGTCTCTCTCTTGGATGGATCTTTTTTTCGGGTTAGGAGATCGTATCGGTACGATGGGTGAGAGTTCTATCTTTCTGATTATTTTAGGTGGTCTCTATCTTATTTTTAAGAAGACGGCAAATTGGCGATTGATGCTCTCTCCGATTGTAGGATACTTGGCTCTCGGATACCTTCTCTACAGCCTCGGTGTTTCTGGGGTGGTTGACCCTATCATGGGTCTCTTTGCTGGAAGTTTCCTCTTCGTCTGTGTCTTCATGGCAACAGAACCGGTAACGGCTCCTAACAAGAAGGGGGCTCAGTGGATCTACGGAATCATGATCGGTGTGATTGTGGTTCTCATTCGACTGGGAAATAATTTTCCAGAGGGAGTGAGTTTTGCGATTATTATTGCCAACTCTTTTGCGAGTCTTATTGATCGCTGGTTTACGCCAAAGAAAAAGGAGGCGAAGAAATAATGGATAAAGAGAATATTGTTTACACAACTATTTTTACAGCGATTGCAACTATTATCTTTACTGCTGTGCTCTCTTACGTTTATGTTGCGACGAAACCCAAGGTTCTCGAAAATACAAAAATCGCTAGGCAGTCAGCTCTTTTAGGAACGATTGGAATCTCCGCCAAGGACACAGCTGAGCTAGAGTCTCTTTACGAGAAATATTTTTTGGAACAAGACCTCGACGGTACTCGATTTCAAACGGAGATTGATGGACAAGAGATGATTATCGATTACTTTGAAGGTCAAGGTTTATGGAGTATCATCAAAGGATTTATCGCTATCAGTCCCGACGCCTCGGTTCTCTACGGTCTCGCTTTTACCGAGCAGGCAGAGACTCCAGGACTGGGAGGACGGATAGAAGAGGAATCATTTCGTGACCAGTTTAAAAATTTAGCTTTACCTGAGGGGAAGTTAATTTTTTCAAGCAGTGCGGTACCTAGCGATAAAGAGAAAGGTGTCGTAGATGGTCTCACAGGGGCGACAAGAACGAGCGAATCTATCGGACGAATTGTCGACACAGAGATAATGAAGATCAAGGGAGGGATGTAGTATGACCGATTCTCCTGCTGTCAATTTTAAAAAAAACGTATGGACAGAGAATCCAATTTTTGTGGCAGTGCTTGGAATTTGTTCCACGCTGGCAGTCACCAATAATGTAAGTAATACGCTCGTGATGACTGTCGGGGTTCTGTTTGTAACCGCCTTGACAAATCTAACGGTTTCGCTGCTGAAAGAACTCATTCCTATTAAGGTTAGGATGATCATTCAGACTCTTATTATCGCTTTTTATGTTATTATTGTGGATCTGGTTTTGAGAGCCTATTTGCCCGTGATTAGTAAGGCTCTTGGTCCCTACGTTGGTTTGATTATCACAAACTGTATTATCATGGGAAGAGCTGAAGCCTTTGCTCAAGTCAACTCCCCTGGTATCTCTTTTTGGGATGGCTTAACCGCTGGTTTTGGGTACATGTGGATCTTGATTGTTATCTCGATCATCCGAGAATCTCTTGGATCTGGAACACTCATGGGATTCCCCGTTTTTCCTGACTCCATGATAAAGTGGACGATTATGGTGACTCCTTCGAGTGCTTTTTTTGTCCTAGGTCTTTTGATTTGGGGTGTTCGTACAATTATTATTAAACAGGAGGACAAAGCGTAATGGCACCAGATATCCACCCATTTGTTATTTTAATTGCCTCTATCTTTACGAGTAATATCTTACTTGGTAATTTTTTGGGGATGTGTTCATTTATTGTTATTTCTAAGGACTTTAAGTCATCGAACGGATTGGGGATGGCTGTTACCGTTGTCTTGGTTATCACAGCGATGATCAATTACGGAGTACTCAAGATACTGCAACACTATGAGCTAGAATTCTTGCAATATATTGTTTTTATTATGGTCATTGCGGCTGCCGTACAGATTTTAGAGATGGCTATCGACCGCTTCTCTCCTAGCCTCTATATGGCTTTGGGGATTTTTCTTCCCTTGATTACGGTCAACTGTGCCGTTTTGGGTGTGGCTCTCTTTATGCAGATTCGAGAGTACGATTTTATTCAAACTCTGACCTTCGCCTTTGGATCAGGCTTGGGGTGGTGGATGGCTATCATGGCACTCGCTGGAATGCAGCAGAAGATTCTCAAGGCTCCTGTACCGGAGGGGCTGAAGGGTGCAGGCATTACGATCATCACTATCGGGATGATGGCGATGGGATTTACCGGATTTTCAGGTATGCTTCCGGTTCAATAAAGAGGAGTTTTTGTAATGGATTTTATTATTCTTGCTAGCATTTTGGTCGGAGCGATAGCTGCGGTTCTCGCTTTTTTGATTTCGATCTCGGATGCTATCTTAAACAACTACGGCGAGGTAAAAGTCGATATTAATAACGGGACGAAAGTTCTTGACATGAAAGGCGGAAAGACTCTCCTCATGTCTCTCGCCGAGCAGAAGATATTCCTTCCTTCGGCGTGCGGAGGAAAGGGGACGTGTGGACACTGTAAGTGTCAGGTCGACACGGAGATTGGTCCTCACTGGCCTACCGAGACACCCTATATGACTCCAGAAGAGCTTAAGGGGAATATCCGTCTAGGTTGCCAAGTAAAGGTCAAAGAGGATTGGAAGATTACGATTCCCGAAGAGCTTTTTAACGTTCAAGAGTACGACGCCACCGTTCTCTCGATGGTAAAGGTGACTCATGATATTTTCGAAGTGAACCTAGATCTCAATGGAAAAGAGGCGGTCTTTAAAGCTGGTATGTATATGCAGTTTGAGGCTCCTAAGTATGTTCTAGGAAAGAAAAAGGTAAAAGAAGCGACGATGCGGGCCTATTCTATTTCGAGTATGCCTTCTCAAAAGGGGAAAGTTCAGCTGCTGATTCGACTCGTTCCTGATGGAATTGTGACGACGTACGTTCACAATCTTCTGAAAGAGGGAGAACAAATTCGGCTGGTTGGTCCCTTCGGTGATTTTTATCGACAAGAGACAAACGCAACGATGATCTGTATCGGTGGTGGTTCAGGAATGGCTCCTATCAAGTCGATGGTTTACGATATGGATGAGAAGGGAGAGTTCAAAGATCGTGAGGTTTGGTACTTCTTTGGAGCTCAAACCGAGATCGATATCTACTACGTTGACATGCTGAACGAACTAGATAAAAAGTGGGAAAATTTTCACTTTGTTGTCGCTCTTTCCCACGAGAAAGAGGGATCTCCTTGGACGGGCGAACGTGGTTGGATTACCGATATCGTTGACAAGTACATGAAAGAGAAGATCGATCCAAACAAGCCGCGTGAAGGGTATCTCTGTGGAAGTCCTGGTATGATCGACGCTTGTAACGCTGTTTTGACGAAGAACGGTGTTGAACTGGACGATATCTATTACGATAAATTTTAGGAAGATAACAAGAGGGGGATCTGACAGATCCCTTTCTTGTTTATTGGCAGAAAAGGTGGGCGGAGTGAGTACTTAATTTACTCCGTCTATTATCTAGCTTATTTCTCATTTGAGAATCATGTCGTGTTACTCACCGTTGATAATTATTGTTACTGAAGTACTTATTTAGCCTTGTGATAAATTCTACTAAACTCCATTTTCAGCCTCTTCTGGTGTCAATAAATCACCAAAAAATTTAAGGG
>CAZATZ010000174.1:0-4127 GCA_964488175.1 uncultured Spirochaetales bacterium | reverse complement strand
CTGAAAACGGAGTTTAGCTGGGCTAAATGAGTATTTCAGTGACGATGGATTGACAGAAAAGATCGAGTTAAAAATGAAAAAGAGTTTTTTAGAGGTACCTCTGATACACGAATCTCAACTTTATGACTCTACCCACGAGCGATAACATTCCCCTTTGGAGGCGATTAAATGAGTTCCAATTTAAGCGTAATTTCAAACGTAATTTCAAATGGTATTTTAGCCAGAAATTTTCTGCGAGGAGGTTTGGGGATCTTTCTTCTCCTTCTACCTCTCTCTCTCTTCGGACAAAAGCCCTCTCCTGGATCTCTTTATCGTAGCGGAAAATACGATGAAGCGATTACCCTCGGCACGTCGCTCTTAGAGACGATACCAAGAGGTAGCACCGAGCGGCGCATCCAAATTTACGCCGTTCTCGGGTGGGCGTTCCTCAGTAAAAATCAGCTACGAGAGGCGGAGAAATACGCCATCTTAGCCAACAAAGAGCGAAATCAAGATTTTCGAATCGAGGGGATTTGGGGAGACGCTCTCTATCGAATGAACCGAGAAGAGGAGGCGCTAGAGCACCTACGCAACTACATCCGACTGAGACCTCTCGGTGCCGATGTCGGATATATGTACTCCTTAATCGGGTCTATCTATGAGAAGCAAGGATTGGATAGATACGCGGAGATAGCGTATACCTCAGCGGTCAGTTTAGAGAAAAATGTGAAAGGAACTCGAATTCTCTCGTGGTGGATAGCGCTAGGAAAGATACGAGAAAAATTGGAGCTAAACGAGTCGGCGTTAGTAGCCTACCGATCAGCGCAGAAGATACAGCCGAAGAACACAGAGGTCTTGAGTGCGCTCGTACGACTACAACAGTCGGGAACTCGAACGACCTAGAGTTAAACGACATAGAATCGAAGGGATGGAATCTATATGAAAAAAATCATCTTAGCCAACGATCACGCTGCGATAGAGTTTCGTCCAAGGGTGATCTCTTTTCTTGAAAAAAAGGGGTACTCTCTCACCGATTTGGGAGTGGGTGAAGAGCGACGGGTCGATTACCCCGATATGGCACAAGCGGCGTGCGAACTCTACCTCAAATCCCCCGACGAGTACGACTTTGGTCTCCTCATCTGCGGAACGGGTATCGGAATCTCTATCGCCGCCAACCGATTTCAAAAGATTCGGTGTGCCTTAATTCACGACACCATGACCGCCACCCTCGCCAAAGAGCATAACAACGCCAACTTTATCGCACTAGGGGCGAGAACCCACTACTCCGAAAAGATCGAAGATATCATAGAGGCCTTCATCGTGGCAAAATTTCAAGAAGGACGACATTTAGACAGAATCAATAAATTTGAATCGCTTCAAAGTACCTCTTAAAACTCGATTTCAAAAAGAGAGCGGGTTAGAAATAGAAAGAGGTTTTTAGAGGTGGATTTCCAGAGAGAGGGTTAGGATCGGTCATGCTAGAGAGAGTCCATTCACTGTTAAAAAAGATTCCAGAACTCGAGGTGAGAGTCTCTCAACCCGAGATTATGGCGGATCAAAAAAAATACAAAGAGGTGATGCAGGAGTACTCTTTTCTCAAAGATCTCGAGAGATGCGCCGAGGAGTACGAACAGATACTCAAGGAACTCGCCGAGACGAAAGAGCTTCTCGGTGATGATTCAGACCCTCAGATGCGTGAAATGGCCGAAGAAGAGTTGTCCGGTCTCAAAGAGCAAGAGACCGTGTTGGAAAATCGTCTTCGCCTCTTCTTAATCCCCAAAGATCCCCTCGAAGGAAAGAATATTATCATGGAGATCCGAGCGGGAACGGGGGGTGATGAGGCGGCTCTCTTCGCCGCCGATCTCTTTCGTGCCTACAGTAAATACGCAGAAATCCAAGGGTGGAGAACCGAGATCCTCAGTGAAAACAGTAATGAGATCGGAGGATTTAAAGAGATCGTCTTCTCGATAGATGGCAAAGGGGTCTACGGAACTCTTCGATACGAGTCTGGAGGTCACCGAGTTCAGCGGATTCCAACGACGGATTCGGGGGGCAGAATCCACACCTCCGCCGTTACCGTGGCGGTCTTACCCGAGGCCGAAGAGACCGACTTAGATATCCGAGATGAAGATCTAAAGATCGACGTCTTCCGCTCATCGGGACCGGGGGGGCAGAGTGTCAATACGACCGATTCTGCGGTGCGGATAACCCACCTTCCCACCGGCGTTGTCGTCAGTTGTCAGGATGAAAAGTCTCAAATTAAGAATAAAGCGAAGGCCTTTCGTGTCTTACGGGCGAGGTTACTCGAAGCCCAAGAAGAAAAGTTACAGAAAGAGAGAGCCGAAGAGCGAAAGAGTCAGGTCGGCAGTGGTGACCGCTCTCAGAGAATTAGAACCTATAACTACCCCCAGAGCCGTGTTACCGATCACCGTATCAACTTAACACTCTACAAACTCGCTCAGATCATGGAGGGGGAGTTAGATGAGGTCATCAACGCCTTAAAATTGAGTGCCAATGAAGAGCTTTTAAACGCATTAGGATAGAGGTTACCTCTAAAAAATCGACTTAAAATATGAAACTAAGGAGGCGGAATGGGCGGAAGTGAGAGAGAGAATATATCGGATTTAGAGAGTGTAAAACGGTACGCCGTCTTAGGCTCCCCTATCTTGCATAGCCACAGCCCCCGCATGTTTAACTACCTCTTCGCCAAGGAGGGGATAAACGCGCACTACTCACGTCTCTTAGCCGACGACGCCAAAGAGGCGATGAGAACCTTTCACCTCTTACGCCTCAACGGCATGAATGTAACTAGCCCTTTTAAAGAGGAGATAGTCCCCCACCTAACCAAAACCTGCGGAGACGCCTCTATTTTGGAGGCGGTCAATACCGTTGTCTTCAAAGAGAGAGAGTCCACAGAACACAAGAAAAAGAGAGAGTACTGGGGGTATAATACCGACCCCGAGGGAGTACTTAAAACGTTTCAACACCACGGGGTTCACCTCGAAAATTTACACGTCTTGATTATCGGAATGGGAGGGGCTGGTAAAGCTGGTGCTCTCGCTCTCTATCGGGAGGGGGCGCAGGTCACTCTCTCCAACCGAAGTTTTGGCAAGGCGAAATCATTCGCCCAAAGACTAAACGCTCTTCACGTAAAGGGAGACAAAGACCTCCTACCCGTCAAGGCGGTTCATCTATCCGAAATCAAAGAAGAGATTCCCAAGGCACAATGTATTTTTATCGCCCTTCCCCAAGGGGTGATTCCTTTTGACTTGAACCTTCTCAATAAGAAGCATCTCCTCTTCGACGCCAACTACACCAAGTCGGAGATCTGCAAAAAAGCACATGAGATCGGAGCCAAGGTTTTCAACCCTCTTCACTGGCTGATCTACCAAGGTATCGCCGGTTATCGCCTCTTCTTAGACCGAGAAAGTGTCCCCTCTGACCTCTTCCATGAGTCCCTTAAAGTCTCTCTTGAAAAAACGAAAGAGCCCCTTGTTCTCGTCGGCTTTATGGGGAGCGGGAAGACCGCTATCGGAAAAGGAGTTGGTAAAAAAACGCATCGTACCTTTATCGACACCGATCGTATCATGGAAAAAAAGAGTGGAAAGAGTATCGCAGAACTCTTTCAAGAACGAGGAGAGGGAGAGTTTCGACACGAAGAACAAGAGGCGCTTATCGAAGCCTTGAACCAACAAGACTCACTCATCGCCACGGGGGGGGGTGTCTTGATCGATGAACGCAACCGCAAAGCACTCCGCAACCGAGGTTTAACGATCTACCTATACACCCCGTTTGAGGAGATAATAAGACGTCTGGACGAAGACGGAGGACGTGGAAAACGCCCTCTCTACGACGATAAGATTTTTCAGAGATATTGGTCCCGTTTTAACGATTATTTCTGTGCCAGTCAGTTGATTATCAACACAGAAAAGGGTGGAGTCCGTAAATTAAGAGAGTTGCTCAGTGCCGAAATCAATCACTATTTCACCGATTAATTCTCCGTTAAACGGTTCTCTTCTCGCTCCCGCCTCCAAGAGTTACGCTCAGCGTGCGATCGCCTGTGCCGCTCTCGCAAGAGGTGTTTCTACGCTAAAAAACTACACCCCCTGCGACGACAGCGAGGCCGCTCTTAACCTTATTGAGAGATT
>CAZATZ010000173.1:0-4128 GCA_964488175.1 uncultured Spirochaetales bacterium | reverse complement strand
TCGTCTCTTCTTCGAGGGCCCCCGCCAGTCTCCCCGCCCGATAGGCGGTCGACCAGCATATTTGTAGACTGTAACCCCCACTCGGTTTGTCAAAATCTAGCATATCTCCTAGAGGTCGTACGTTCGTTGTCGATTTTAACAGCATCGTCTTAAAGTTGATTTCGTTGAGATCGATACCGCCACTGCTGACAATCGCCTTTTTGAGGGAGAGCAACCCGTTAAATGTCGCGCGCATATCGATAAGTCTGCGAGCAATCCCCTGTCGTTGCACTCTCGTTAGAGTCCCACAGGGGAGGGCGGTATCGACTCCCTCTAGAGAGAGTATGTTCTCAACAAGCTTTTTGGGCAGAGAATTTGGGAGCGACTGATTTTGGGGCGACTGATTTGCCGACTCAGAACTCTCCGAGAGGTGATTTTTCAGTAGGTTCATCACTGAACGGCGAGGCGTCTTCTGTATCTGCTGACACAAGAGAGTATCGCACTCCTGAAACTCTCTTCCTATAAAGTTTAACCTCAAGACGATCTCCTGTTTTGGGGTCTTCTTTCCCGAATCCTCTTCGCTTGAGTCGTTCTTCGCTGGCGGTATCTTCTCCCGCTCTTCCTGTAAAAACTGACTGAGATTCAAGATGAGAGGGCCTGAGAGACCGAAGTGAGTAAATAAGACCTTACCCTTGACCCGCTTTAACCTCTCATCCCCCCTGTACACGTCTACCATTAACTCGGGAAACGCCAGCCCCTGCAACTGTTTCGGCCAATCCTCTTTCACGTAAATAGGCACCAGCGAGGGCTTTGGAAAGACGACCTTGGTACCCCTTTCACTCAGATAACGCAGACACTCTCCCGTCGAACCCGTCTCTGGGCGAGCAAAACCACCCGTCGCTAAGATAAACTGCTTCGCCTCAATCACGTACGTATCCGTCGTTACCGACTCGAGTACATCGACTCCATTCTGTCCACTCTTCTCATCGGGGAGTTCTTCGGCTTTGGTAAAATTTAACCGACGGAGAGACTCTCCCAAGAGAACCTTTACCCCCCTCTTCTGGGCGAAGGAGATCAGACATTTTACGATACTGCGAGCCTGATTATTCTGCGGAAAGGCTCTCTGCTCCGCCTCTACGGTCAGAGCGACTCCGTTCTCTTCAAAGAAAGAGAACGCCCTCTCCGCATTAAACTCACTAAATAGTGACAAGAGAGCTTTGCCCTTCTTGCCGTAGCGTTGACTCAGCTCAAAAGAGTCGAAGGTCGCATTTAACACGTTACAGCGCCCCCCGCCAGTAATTAGCAACTTACGCCCCAGTTGGCTATTCTTTTCTACTAAAATAACCCGTGCTCCCGACTCCGCCGCAAACCCAGCGCTCATCATACCGCTAGGTCCACCGCCAATCACACACACATCGTAACAGAGAGTCTCTTTTTCCACGATTTTAATAAACCTCGATTTTAGATTTCAGAGGGGGGGAGAGTTTAATTGATAGAGACATTTTTAAAAAAAGGCTATTTTTTTACCGGTAGTTTGAAGACGTATCCAACTCCGCGGACGGTGTGAATCAACTTAATTTCATAATCCTTATCGATGCTTCGGCGTAATCGAGCGACTAGGACGTCGATGACATTTGTCTGAGGATTAAAGTTGTAGTTCCATATCTTCTCTAGGATTAACGTCTTGGTGAGAACCTGTTCGGCGTTTCGAATAAAATACTCTAAGAGGGCAAATTCCTTCGGCTGCAACTCAATCGCGTTTCCATCGCGTGTGACTTCGCGTGTCAGCGGATCGAGTAAAACTCCTGCGTACTCAACTGAGAGCGATGGGTTGCTGAAACTAGAGCGACGAATGAGCGCGTCGACCCGTACCTTCAACTCGGCGAAGGAGAAGGGCTTGACCATGTAGTCGTCACCGCCAGTCTCGAGACCCTTTATCTTATCCTCCAAACTCCCTTTGGCACTCAAAAAGAGGATGGGAAGAGCCTTGTTCTCCTCTCGAATCTTTTTGACAAGAGAGAGTCCGTCGAGTTCTGGGAGCATAATATCGATGATGGCCAAATCGTAATCTCTGGTCTGCAAGAGACTCAATGCGTAGTCTCCTCGATCGATACTATCGACTTGATACCCACTCTCTTTCAGTCCGATCTCGATGAAGGAAGCGATGTCTTTATTATCTTCAACTACGATAATTTTCATACTTTTTCCAAGCCTTTAATATATACCTGTAGTGCGAAAAGAGAGTTTTCAAGAAGAAAGTTGGTCTCTCTGGCAGAACGAATAATCAGAGCGGTGATCATCGTAACAAGAATTCGTGAATGGATCGAGATGTTATCGCGCTCTAAAGCCAGCTCACCCTTTTCAGATCCCTCAATTAGTAGATTGGAAAAGAGGCGGTAGACGATAAAGTATCGGCGACGTAACTGCTCTTTAACTAGTCGTTGGTTCTCTTTTGATTCATACCAAAAAAGAAGAAGGGCGGCGATGACCTCTCGCTCTCCGAGAACCCCTTGGACAATCGCTTCACTCACCTTGCCCAACTTCTCAGAAACGAGAAGGTTCTCATTTAAGGTCTCTTTGTGGTATTGAAACTCGATGAGATCAAAGATGTAGGAGACGGTAAAGATAAAGACTTCATTCTTATTCTTAAAAAGTCGGTAGAAGGTCGCTCTGGGAATCCCAACATTTTCGGCGATATTTTTCAACTTTAATTTTTCGATTCCGCCTTGAGACAGCTCCGCTGAAACCTCTCTGAGTATGTGTTCTTTTAATCTCCAGTCACTCGTTTCCATGACAAAATACTAATAAAAAATGAGAAGATGAACAAGAGACCTTTTATAAGGTACGACAGATATACGGGGATAAATGATCTCTCTTTTAAAAATCATAAGAGTCTTGTTTCATGCGCATCATTAAGAGACGGAGGATTCCGCCGATCTGTTTGGATGGAGTCTAACCTCGGTTTAAGGAGGTTTCACGATAATTTAAAATGAATGAGAGACTTCAAACCCTCTTTTTCAAACCAGAAAATCTCTCAAAATCGAAATCGGTGAAAGAACAATGGGTAGAGAAAAGAAGCCGTCCATGAAACAAAAATATAACGGAAAAGGCGAAAAAAGTATCCCTCTGGCAAGATCTCTTTTACTCCAAACTGCACTCCAAAAACGAGGATAAGTCCCAAAAGAAGACGGAGAATCTTCTTTTGACGGCTGAGATCGAGGGTGAAATTGATGTAGCGTCTCTCCATCTCAACTCCGAGGGTAAAACCGCACAAGAACCCGTAGACGGTGTAAAAATCTTTTCCTCCCCAGAGCAAGAGAAAGGGAAGGTAGAGAAGGAGAGTCCCTAGATAGAGGATATAACGTCGTTTAATCGTGTGAAAGAGGTAGTGTGCGAAAAAGACGACCGCCCCTCCTAGTGCGAGAGAGACGATGACATCGCTCAAGAAATGAACTCCTAGGTAGAGACGAGAGAGAGCGACAAGAAGGGAGAGGGTGAGGACGATGAACCATATTTTTCGTCTCTTGAACAGGATGGCTAAGGCGGTTCCAGCGGAGGCGGCTCCCTGTGTATGACCGCTCGGAAAACTGTATCCTGTCGCCGTCGATGGTCTTAACGGGATTACTCTGCTATCGACTTCAAAGGGACGGGGTCGCTGGATAGTCGTTTTTAAGGCCTCATTTAACCCAAGAGAGGCGATCAGAGAGTATCCGAGAAACTCCCCTTTCTCTTTATTCAAAATCCAGTAGACGAAGAGAACGACTGGAATTAAGACACTCTCCTCCCCTAGTATCGTTAATAGCTCAAAGATGGTGTTGCCCCAAGGGGTTCGCAAGGTTTGTAATCGGACTAAAAGCTCAGTTCCCATAAAAAATTCTTCCTCTTGTTGTGTTTCTATTTCTTGGACGAGCGGCGGGCAGAAACTATTTGAAAAGAGTTTTCGTATAAAAGCTCAGTATATCATATTGTGAGGAGAATTTCAAAGTTCTCTCTCAATGAAAGTAAGGGGAGAGTTCTTCTTGAAAAGAATCTAAAAAGGAGTTTTAAAAAGGAGGACTCTTCACTCTCTTTCCTATTTTTTTCCAAAAGAGAGTGAAGAGAGTCAGAACGTAGAGAGAGAGAAAAAGAGAGATCTCAATCACACTAGAG
>CAZATZ010000172.1:0-4136 GCA_964488175.1 uncultured Spirochaetales bacterium | reverse complement strand
GCAAGTTCTTTTTTCGCCTCTTGCCAATTTTCTTTTAATTCACTATTTTGCAAACAAAACTCTCTTTTTTTATCTCAGAAATGACCCTGATAATTATGTTTTTTTCCGTAAAATTAGCAACCCTTCAATTGAAATTTGAAGAAATCCATAAAAAAAAAGAGAGAAAAAATCCCAATTTTGAGAGAAAAACAGGTACGTATTTTTTTGATATTTTCTCGGAAACAAATACTTAAAAAGAGATTATTTACACTCTTTTATTCGTGTCGATTTTCAAGATATTTTATCATTAAGACTCCTCACCCCTCCCCTCTTTTATCACGTAAAACGTAGAATTTGTGCCTCTCTCGAAGGGAGAGAGAAGGAGGTTTTCTGCGAGGTGAGCTCAAAAATTCATTTAGAGATTCCCTTGATTTGAAAAATATAGAGTTTACAATATTTTAACAGGGTATCTCTAGAAAATCGATTTCAGAATATAACGAAGGTATTTTTGGGAAAATCAAGGGACTGAAAACGGAGTTTAGCCGAAATTTACCACGGTGCTAAATGAGTATTTCAACCAAACCATAAAAATCTTGGAATTGACAGAAAAGATCGAGTTAGAACTGAAAAAGAGTTTTTTAGAGGTGCCCAACAGTGATATTTTTTTCTTTCTTTGTTACTCTCTCTTTGCTACTCTCTCTTTGAGATGCCTTTGTCTTCGGGATACCTCTGATAGAGCGAAAATTTTTATTGCTATCGTTTCATCACACTCACCATCACATAAGGATCTAAAATATATGCAGAAAAAAATCTATCTAATGGATGGTTACGGAGTGATCTACCGAAGTTACTTTGCGATGATCAAAAGCCCCATGCGAAATCCGCAGGGAAAAAATATCTCGGCTATCCACAATTTTTTTAGTACGCTACTACGTTTTTTTAACGAGTACAAGCCGGAGTACTTCATCGTTGTTATGGATCCCAAGGGAAAGACCTTCCGCGACGAGATCTATCCGCAGTACAAGGCGCAACGAGACAAGACCCCCGACGATCTACACGAGCAAGTAGAGGATATTAAGAGCGTTCTCCACGACTTAAAGATTCGCACCCTTTTAATCGATAACTTCGAGGCCGACGATGTCATCGGTAGTTACGCCGAACTCGCCAAGTCAGCGGATATCGAGGTCTCGATTATCTCTAACGACAAAGATCTAATGCAGTTAGTCGACGAGAAGGTCTCTCAGATCCGTTTCGACAAAGAGGGGATAACGCTCATGGGGCCCAAAGAGGTTGAAGAGAGCAAGGGAATTCCCCCCGAACAGATTGTTGATTATCTGGCCATCTTGGGAGACTCCTCCGACAATATTCCTGGCGTGAAAGGAATCGGAGATAAGGGGGCTGTCAAACTTCTCAAAGAGTACAAGACGCTAGAGGCGATCTACGCCAATCGACAATACCTCCCTGCTGGGATGCAAAAAAAGTTGGTGGAGAGCCGAGAGAACGCTTTTTTAAGCCAAGATTTAGCAACGATTCGTCGTGAGATCCCCCTTGAACTCGACCTCGAAAACTCAGGGTTGGCTCAAGTCACCTTGGATGACGCAAGAAAGAGACTCCGTGATTGGGGACTTTTTCGCATCACCGATAAACTCAGTCAGTACTTCCAAGAGAATTTTCAGACCCCCTTTACCCCCTCTGGTGACTCAAACCCTCAGCAAGAGAGAGAGGTGAATCGGTGCGATTATCCTACCATTCTTACCCGTGAGTCGTTTGAAGAGTGGATGCTCCGGATTGAAAAGGCGGGTATCGTCGCCTTTGATTGTGAGACCGACTCTCTCAACCCGATGGAGGCGAGAGCTTGCGGTCTCTCCTTTGCGTTGGGAAAGAACGACGCCTGCTACCTCCCCTTTCGTGCAGAGGGAACGGAGTGTCTTAAGATAGAAGATCTCCTCCCCCGCCTCAAAGAGGTCTTAGAGAGTCCAAAACTCAGAGTGATCGGTCAGAATATTAAATACGACATTAAAGTAATGCGTCACTGGGGGGTTCGTGTTCAGGGCTCTTTTGATACGATGATAGCCAGTTGGCTTCTCGATAGCGGAGGAAAGCATAACCTCGATTATTTAGCCAATCGCTACCTTAACTACGAGATGATCCAATTTTCAGAGGTCGTTCCCAAAGGGAAGATTTTCGAAGAGATTCCTCTTGCTGAGAGTAAAGACTACGCCGCCGAAGACGCCGACATTACGTGGCAACTCTACGAGCTCTTTGACAAGCAGTTAAGCGAGAAGAAACTTCAAGATCTCTTCTCTCAGATAGATATGCCTCTGATGAATCTTTTGGCAAAAATGGAGTACAAAGGGATCTCTTTAAAGGCTGAAGAGTTAAAAGAGTTTGAAGCGGAACTAACCCCCAAGATAGAGGCTCTGGAGTCGACAATTCATGAACTCACGGGGGAGACCTTCAACCTCTCTTCGACGAAACAGCTCCAAAAGGTTCTCTTCGAGAACGGCCCCTTTACTCCGATAAAAAAGACAAAAAGCGGTTACTCGACGAATACAGCCGTCCTTGAAGAGCTAGCACGTCAAATTCCTGAAAATCCAATCCCAGATCTACTGATACAGTACCGTGGATTGCTAAAGCTCAAGAATACCTACGTAGAGGCTCTCCCCCGTGAAATTAACCCAAAAACAGGACGGGTTCACACCTCCTTTCTCGTCACAGGAACGGCGACCGGTCGTCTTGCGAGCAGTAATCCCAATCTACAAAATATTCCCGTTCGAGCCGAGGAGGGGCGGCGTATTCGAAACGCCTTTCACGCAGGAGAGCACTCTCTGCTTCTCTCAGCTGACTATTCGCAGATTGAACTAGTTGTCTTAGCCCATCTAAGTAGAGACCCCGCTCTGATTCGAGCCTTCCAAGAGGGGGTCGATATCCACACAAGAACCGCTGCCACCCTCTTCAAGATCTCAGAAAAAGAGGTGGGTGATCAGCAGAGAAGTATCGCCAAGAGTATTAACTTCGGTGTCATGTACGGAATGTCCGCCTTTCGCCTCGCCAACGAACTTCAGATCTCCCGTGGTGAGGCCAAAGAGTTTATCGATGCGTATTTTCACGAATTTAGTCGGGTTAGAGATTTTATCGATGAGACCGTGAAACAGGCGGAAGAGAGGGGGTATGTCAAGACTTTTCTAGGACACGAAAGGCGGTTGGAGTACATCAACAGTCGCAATAAGATGGAGAAGGCGGGGGCTGAGCGAATGGCTGTCAACTCGTGCATTCAAGGGAGTGCCGCCGACATCGTTAAGGTTGCCATGCTCTGTATTGACAAACAGCTAACCAAGAGAGGTTTAAAAAGCTCTCTTCTTCTACAAGTCCACGATGAGTGTATCTTACAGTTGCCCGAAAGCGAGTCCGAAGAGGTGCAAACCCTTGTCAAAAAGGAGATGGAGGGGGCGGTAAAATTACTGGTGCCTCTGCGTGTTAGCCTCAGTGTAGGAGAGAGTTGGGGCGATATCCATTAGAGAGATTTGCTAGGCAAGGAGGAGAGAAGGGAGTTTTGCGGGAGTCTTTTGCCACCTCATCCGATCGAGGAAGAGGCACTCTCAGTAGAGAAGTAGCATCTCTTTGAGGAGGTCGGGGTAGTCCCAGATAGTAGGGTTAAAGTTGTCTTGGTTGTCATTTAACGCCTGAGGATTCACAAGAAGAGCCCACTGATCCATTGTCTTAGATTGGTTCGCTATCTCCTGTATTAATGGAAGCTGATCTGGGGGGGGGACAAAAAGGGTATAGTCCTCAGCGATATCTTTACTCTTCCACCGAGCGGCGGGTACCGTACCTTGCCGAACCATCGCAATTTTTTGTTGGTGCTCGACTCCAAAGAGTTCAAAAAGATCGGCATGAGTCGCCCCTTTGGGAGAAGAGAGAGGGAAAAAAAGAATCGAAGAGGCGACTCCATCTCTTCTCCCCTGATTAATGACAACCCCTTCATCAGTCGTTTTGACCACTCTCACTGGCGTTGGAATACTCTCTTCTATCCAAGTTTTCATCCTTTTTAAAAGCGTAAAATGCTCATCGCGCCTGGCTCCAAAAACTCCTCGTCGCAACGTCCTCGTGCTGCGAACTCCAAGAAGTGAAACCTCATAGAGAACTTTTGTCTCATC
>CAZATZ010000171.1:0-4146 GCA_964488175.1 uncultured Spirochaetales bacterium | reverse complement strand
TGAAGAACGTAATCTCCTGGTTCCCGAAAGAAGAGGGTATACTCCGTCTCTTGTAACCCAAAGATCTTATCGATAACATCGATAGAATCGGTCTGAGATTGGCTTAGTTGTATTAGCCAACCGACCCCTTCAAGATTGAGATTGATCTCTTCCCCCGTCGATCCCTTGATGGATACGAGTGAATCACTCTTAGGCGGTTCACCTCCTTCTGGGGGGGCAGGTTGAGGTGCTGATTGCGGTGCAGGTTGAGGTACAGATTGAGCTGGATCGGGTTCGGCAACAGAGTTTTGGACGGGAAGTATGGCGGTTTTCTTGGGGGGATTCTCAGTAGTGATTGTTCTCTCTTCCCTTGGTGGTAGATTGGGTAGGAGTAGATTGGGCAGGAGGCTATCGATTGAAGGAGCGGAGACCTTTTCGAGAGATTTTTTGGCCAAAGAGGCACTGAAAAGGGTTGGGGTTGAGTTCTTCTCCGATTGAAAATTTATAAATAGCGTAGGAAAGAGAGCTTGATGTTCTGATAAAATGGCGTCCGAAAGGACTCGCTCTGGATGTTCTGGATTTTCGTTTTTTTCAAAGAGTGCAACTGGCTCGATGGCTGAATCATTCAGAGAGGGTTCTAAACGGCTCGCCACTCTTAGTTCTGTCTGACGCTGCTCTCTTGGGGAGACAAAGAAAGAGAGGGGTGAGAGAGGTGAGAGAACTGCTGGTGTCGCAAGGAATGTCGTGGTGAGAGAGACTCTCTCTTTTCCATAGAGAGGGGAAATCGCCTCTTGTGCCTCTCCCACGACTAAAAGAACGAAGAGAGAAAGCGAGACCAAAATTATTTTCTTACTCGGCATAAGATTTATCCTAAGGAACTGTACTGAAGATACTTTTAAGTTTGTTATCGTTTTCCTCTCTTAATATATCGGCAGTTTCTGGACTCTCTTGCCAGTATCTTTCAACCTCTTTTTTCTCCCAAGTGCGTCCAGGAACAAACGAGAGAGGGTAATCGGGAATAAAGCCATCTACTAAATGGGGATAGATAAAGTCAAGTCGAGAGGGCAGACGAGAAAAATCATCGATTAAGGCGTCATCAAAGACGGGAATAAAGCTTCTTTCAACTTGTTCCGTGCCAATTTGCTCAAGTCCAAACTTGATTGCAAAAAATCCAAGGATAAGAATTAAGAGGAGAATTCCTAATAAAATGAGTTTTTTTTGCAGTAAGTTTTGGAAAAAAAACTGTACCTTTGAGACTTGACCTTTCTTATAATATCTCACGACCCCTCACCTAAGATATACTCTTGTGCTTTAAGTAGGTTTTCTATAAAGAGAGGAAGCTCTTGTAAATTAATACGAATCATATTTCTTTGGACAGGATCCTGTTCGGTTGTCTTTTTTTCACTCAAGACTAGATGCGTGGCACCATTTCTTGTCTTTCGGACAAAAAAATCATAATATCGACGATTGTCCTCTTTCGTCAAGGAATCACTCCACTCGAGGGGGGGGATCTCACGGGAAAATTGGCTGAGGAGATCCTCTAGTTTTTCGCAAAAGGGAGAGAGCATCTCCTCAAAGACTTGAATCGAATCTCTTGAAAAACGTTCTTGCCCATCTTTGCGACTCTCAACAATTACAAGGTAGAGGTCATTAAATCGATTCTCTTTTATATTGAAAAAATAGGTTTTTTTCCCCTCTTCGGCAAAAAACCGAAAAGAGTGTACCTCTCCACGTTGACTCATTGCGTATCACTTCCCTATCTTTCGATTTTTCTGTATAAAAGGATCTTTGGGCAGTTCTAAAAATATTGTATTTTTTCTAGCTCGATCTTAATCCGTTAAGGATAAGGTGTTATTTTTTCGTTGAAATACCCATTTATCATCGTGGTAAATAGCACCGTGCTAAATCTTGGCTAAACTCCGTTTTCAACTCCTTGACGGGACAACAAATCTCTTCGTTATCTTCCGTCCCTCTCCTCGGGCCAAATCGCATCGATGGAAATCCCATTAATATACAGGAATATTTCTCTTTTTTTGAAATTTATCTGAAGTCCATGATATAAAGTTTCTACCTTTTCGTAAATTAGATTTTCTCTTAAGTTAGAAATATTTTCCGCGCTCGGTGCAAAAGACGAGATTTTACCCGTTACCAAAGAGACGTAGAGTTTTGAATCTTCTCGAAAGACACTTTTTACGTGGAGAGAGTCGATCCAGAAATCTAATTTCTTTCGAAAATTTGGTCCGTAAGATAGCTCTTGTATGAGAACTTCCTCTCTCTTACCCTCTCTCAAAAGAGAGTTTGGGATGTGGCGAAATTCTCCTTCCCACGCATCGCCTCTATAACTTTTGAAAAAGAGAAGAACAGGCGTCAGCCCGATGGGGTCAACATTTCGAGAAAAAATAGCGAGACCTCCAAATAAGAGGTAGAGTCCCAAGAGAAAAGAGGAGAGAATTTTGTGCGGTGTTCTATTCAATTTCATCGATAAATCCTTCAATTCCAGTATAAAGACCTTTGGTAACTCGTTTCAAGTACTTTGATTGACTCAGCTGTTTTGATTCTCTCTTATTCGTGATAAAACCAATTTCGACCAAGACGGCCGCCATGCGTGCGTTGCGGACGACGAACCAAGTATCCTTCTTTAGTCCCCTGTTTGGTGTCTCTTTTCCAATCTCACTCTCTAGCGAATCGGAGATATAGTTTGCTAACTTTTGGCCGTCCGTTAAAAATTCATCTTGCCACAGAGTATTAAGAATTTTTTGCACCGAGATATCTTCTTTCGCGTACTGGTTGGGGCTAATCACGGTTCGACTATGCTCTTTAGGAAGATACCAGACCTCAAATCCCTCCGCTTTCGAATTGAGAGAGGCGTTGGCGTGAATCGAGAGATAGAGTGAAATAGCGTATGGATTGATCTCTTCAACATTGGCAATATCAACACGCTCGGCGAGAGAGAGATAGGTGTCGTCTTTGCGGGTCAAGAGGATCTCCTTCTCGGGGTATCGTTTTACTAGCAAGTCATAGAGGTAGCGAGCGACATCTAAGACGATCTCTTTCTCTTTGAGTCGCCCAACCTTTCCACGATATCGATTGGAGACCCCGATCGCACCGCTATCTTTTCCTCCGTGTCCTGCGTCGAGAATGATTCGAGATACGTGGTACAGATCTTCGGGTTTTTCTCCTAGATACTCAATCATCTGCTCAGCTAGTTGAGAAGAGAATAAGACCGCCCCCTCTGTATTTTTCTGGATCCCTCCAGAGGCACTGAGCAATTTTTTCTCCATTCGTACCATCGGAAGGGGGGTGAGGACGAAGAGAACACTCTTTTCACCTTTATACAGCTGCCCACTTGTATTTAAGGAATCCCAAAAAAGATAGGCTCCCGTTTTCTCTATTATCTCCTCGAGTCCTATCTCTTTCTGAGCGAAGAGAGAGTTGGAAAGAAGAGAGAGAAGTATGAGTAAGAGGGGCTGAAAGTGCGGTTTTTGAGGAGAGTGAAAGAGGTTACGCCGCCCTGAGGGAGTCTCTGCTCTCCGCTGGCTCCCGTATTTTTTTGTGGATCTTGCTTCACCCCTCGATGAGAAGAGAGAGTGAAACGATATTTTAAGAGATTTTAAGATTTGAGCGAGAGAGATCGAGAGATTTAAAAATTGAATTTTCATTCTTTCTCAAGGAGCGAATTTTTTTGAGGGAGTGCAGACATGAAGTGTCCTAAAAAGGAACGGCAAAAAAGTGTTTCTCAATTTCGACACAATCTCTTCTCCTAAGAATTTGTCGTAGAAATACAAATGATAGCTCCTTTTGAATCTTCTGCTGTTAGAAAAATTGTCCGCACTCTTTTTGGTGAAAGCAAGTTTTTTGAAAGACTCTTATCCGTATGATATTCTCCCCAACCCTTCTTAATCTCGTAGGCTCAAAGGCTTACTAAAAAGTTCGTATCCGAACATCAATTCTCGCTTATTTACCCTTTTTTTTCTAGAAATACGCTCCCTGTTTTCTCTTCGATTCTCGCTCTCTTGGGCAGAAGAGTTTCCTGAGTCCTCTCTTTTTTGCGAAACGTCCTCATGGAAGGGTTTAAACCCACCCTCTTCCATGGAGTCGTGGAATGGTTGCGTTTGAGCAGGCTCCCGCGCGGTTACTTGCTTGGGAGTTGGCACATGGTTTGATGTC
>CAZATZ010000170.1:0-4169 GCA_964488175.1 uncultured Spirochaetales bacterium | reverse complement strand
TTGCCTATTTTCTTAACAATCTTCTATAATTGTTTAACAATCTCCTGTAATTTTATAATATATATTTTGTAATTATACCCTATCGATTAACGAAGAAATAGACAAATAATATAATTCGCACTCCCCTACACGACAAAAAAAGGGAGAGAGACGAAGAAATCTAAAAAGAACATTGACTTAGCGGACATTTCTTTAAATATCACTACCATGGAATCATCTTTTTAAATTGTCACATCTAATAGGTACCCTTATTAAGATTAGGAGCGTAAAATGAAATCAGGATTTGTTGTCCCACTTAAAGAAAAAATATCTTTCGGAGTGGGAGATCTTGGAATTAATCTAGCCTTTACCAGTATCGGGTTTTATTTTATCTTCTTCCTTGTCAATGTAGCGGGTCTTCCAGCCGAATACGCAGGGATTATCTTCGCCCTTTCGAAACTTTGGGACGCCGTAACCGATTACTACATGGGGGTCATTTCAGACCGAACGACCTCACGCTTTGGAAGACGTCGCCCCTACATCTTACTAGGAAGTATTCCCTTCGCCATTAGTTTCGCCCTCTTATGGTTTGTCCCCTCGGACGATCCTACCGTTTTATTTATCTACTACTTACTTGTCGTCTTGCTCTTCAATACGGCGTTTACGGTAGTGTCTGTTCCCTATAACGCCCTTCTACCAGAGCTAACCAGTAACTACGAAGAGCGAACCACCATTACCGGCATTCGAATGAGTTTTAGCTTTCTGGGAACTCTCCTCGGTGCGGCGGGAGTGACGTTGATTGTCGACGTCCTTTTTAAAGGAGAGGGCGACTACCGAAAGAGTTATCCTATTATGGGCATTCTTTTCGCTCTTTTTATCATAGTGATTATGTTTATCACCTTCGCAGGAACCAAAGAGAGAGTCAAAGAGCTTCCCACGCAGAGAGACGGTCCTATAAAAACACTAAAATCTCTTTTAGCTCTACGGGAATTTAAACTCATGCTAGGTCTCCTTCTCTTCTGCATGATCGCCATCGATATTTTTATGGCTGTGATTCTCTTCTTTCTGCAAGATGTGATTGAGATCTCCTCTGATTTTACCTTTGTTCTTATGGGAATCCCCCTCGTCGTCGCAGCTCTAGTCGCCCCCCTCTGGGTCTATCTGGGGAACAAATGGGGCAAGAGAGAGGGGTTCGCCTTCTCGGCTCTTCTTTTCACCCTCTTCCTTCTTCTTTTTCTCGTCGCTCCCAAGAATAATATACCGTTCGCCATCTTGATCGCAGTGCTAGCGGGGGTGGGGATATCGGCCTCTCAAATTTTTCCGTGGTCTATCATGCCCGACATCAATGAACTCGACGAGCTGAAAAACGGACAGAGAAGAGAGGGAACCCTCTATGGGATTACGATTTTTCTCTGGAAAACAGCCTCCGCCATCGCCATTCTCATCGTCTCTGGCATTTTAGGGGCGGTTGGTTACGTCGAAGGGGCTGGAGCGACCCAGTCCCAAGAGGCTCTCCTCTCTATCCGAATTATACTGGGAGTGATTCCGGGAGTCTGTCTCCTTCTTGCGGCGTATTTTGCTCTCAAACTCCCCCTCTCCAAGGGACAATTTGAGCAGATAAAAGAGGATTTAGCGATGAGAAAAGAGCAGAGATCCTCCCGTGAGAGTTGAGATTCGAGATGAGTTCTGGTCTGCCAAGAGAGAGCTAAATCAAAGAGTCGCCCTCCCCTATCAGTGGGAGCAGTATAAAAATTGCGGAACCCTTCAAAATTTTATCTCCATTGACGAGAAGAATCCTTCAGGGAGAAGTGGGTATTTCTACAACGACTCCGATCTACATAAGTGGGCTGATGCAGCGTCTCGAGTTCTCGCCTCAACTGAGGATAAAATCTTAGAAGAGAGAGTAGATGAGTATATAGAGTTGATGGAGAGAGTCCAAGATAACAACGGCTACCTCTTCACATGGAATCAACTCTACTCTCCGAAGAGGAGGTGGAAGAGCCTCTCAGTCGAGCACGAACTCTACTGTATCGGTCATTTTATCGAAGCGGGCGTCTCACACTTTTTAGCGACCAAGGGAAGAGAGGGCGAGAGACGTCTCTTAAATTTAGCGATAAAAAGTGCGGATTTAGTGGTGAGAGAGTTTCACCGTATTAACTTTAAAGACTGCCCAGGACATCAAGAGATCGAGGTCGCTCTCCTCAGACTCTACCAAGTAACCAAAGAGAGTCGGTATCTTCAGACAGCCGAACAATTTCTTCTCAAAAGAGGGGGGTCAAAGTGGTTTGGACTCTACCTTCTTAGAGATGTCACACTTCATATCGTAAGCAATTTTAAGAGTAGGCGTTTTCGACAAGAAAAAAAATCGAATGAACTAGGTTTTGAGTTTGGAGAGAATATTCAACCGAAAGAGCCTGCGTTTCTTATGCTCAGAGCCTTCCTCTCCTTTCTCAACGGAAGCTACCTCCAACAACACCTCTCCCTCTTGAAACAGAGAGAACCAAAAGGACATGCGGTGAGATGGGCGTATATGATGCTGGGCTCCGCTCACCTCGTCAGAGAGCGTTTTTTTCTCGAGCGGTTGGAAAAAAAGAGAGGTGAAAAAACGGAGGAACTCCTCTCTCTTTTAAAAGAGAGCTGGAACCACCTCGTCGAAAAAAAGACCTACGTAACGGGGGGGATCGGCTCTCTCCCTGTGATTGAAGGATTTGGACGAGATTACGAGCTAAACAACGAATTTTCTTACAGTGAGACCTGCGCTGCGATCGGTTCTATTCTCTTTACTCAAACCCTCCTCACACTCTCTCCAGAGGCAAAGTACGGAGATCTCATCGAGAGGCAACTCTACAACGCCGTTGGAGTGGGAATCTCTCTCGACGGGAAACACTATTTTTACAGAAACCCCTTAGAGTCCAAGGGTGAGTTAGAGCGTTTTCCTTGGTTTAAAACGGCGTGTTGTCCCTCGAATATCTCAAGGCTTTGGGGTGATATCCATCAGTTTATCTACCATAGAGACGAGCAATTTATCTATATAAATCAATATATTGGCAGCACTGCCTATTTTGAAGATGAGGGGATTCAGGTGGAGATGGAGTCGAACTTTCCTTGGGATGGAAAGGTTCGTATCACGCTCTCTCACAGAGAGAGTCTCTCTTTAAAACTGAGAGTTCCCGGATGGGCGGACTCTTGGGAGGTGAGGGTCGATGACGAGGTTTACTCCCAAAAAATCTCTTCTGAGAAGGGGGGAAGGTATCCTCTCTATACAGATCTGATGATGAGTAGCCAGTATATTCAAATCGATCTAAAAAAGAGTCTCTCGCAGACCAGCCTGATCGATGAAAAAAAGACCATCGAGATCGATTTTCCTATGGAGATTCTTCTCAACCGCTCCCACCCAAAAGTCAAATCGAATCGGGGGAAGGTAGCTCTTTCGAGGGGGCCGTTAATCTACTGCGTCGAGTCCAAAGAGGAGATACAAGCCAAATTAAATTTAGGGTCAAATGCGGCGAGTTTGGATTTCAAGTTAGAGAGGGAACTCTTCGGTATCCCTTGTGGAAGAATCAATCAGTCCGGTCTAGAATTTATCCCCTATTATCTATGGGGTAATCGAGGAAAGAGTTGGATGAAGGTGTGGATCGACTCTGAAGAGTAGAGGGTGGAGTTGATTCGAAAGTAATCAATCTATCTCGGCTAAGATTAACTGAATCCCTAGATTTTCTATGATTTCTATGTATTCCTGTGGGATATTTGAGTCGGTAACGATGACAGAAAAATCAGACAAATTGGCGTAATAGGAGGGAGAGACCTTACCAAATTTAGAGGAGTCAATGAGCAAAATACTCGAAGCACTCCCAGCCAAAGCCGTCTGTTTATACTCTTGCTCTAAGGAAAAAAAGGAAGTTACTCCCATTTCACTATGGGCCCCTGTCGCTCCAATAAACGATTTTGTCGCTCGGTAGCGCTTGAGCGTGGCGAGTCCTTCAGCACTGTAGCAAAGAAGAGTTTCTTTATGTACTTCTCCGCCAATCATGATAAGATTAATATCTTTGCGTTCGATGAGGGCTGCCGCTGCATTGAGAGTATAACTAATCACAGTGAGGTTGTAATCATAGGGTAAAATTGCAGTAAGAAGTTCTACCGTTGTCCCCGTATCTAAGACGAGGACATCATTGGGGTTAACCAACTTTACC
>CAZATZ010000169.1:2829-4170 GCA_964488175.1 uncultured Spirochaetales bacterium | reverse complement strand
ATACTATATTGACAAAAAAAAACTTTTAGTTAGCATTTCTTAATCATAACCCGATCCCTTGTAGCTCAGTTGGTAGAGCGGGTGGCTGTTAACCACTAGGTCGGCGGTTCGAGTCCGTCCGGGGGAGTATTTTCAAATCCCGAACTCATTATGAAATCTCATTGATTTCGGGATTCATCTTTTCTTGTCAAAGGGGAATTTTTGGCGGGAAGTATTGACGGAAAGCAGAAGTTGGGGTCTTATGGCATCGATTCGCCGATTTAAACGTTTGAAAAAAGGCACCATTCCTTTTATTTGCTTTTCTTTCTTCTTGACGATTCTCTCCTTTATTCTCTTCACAGTCTTAGTCAGCATTGTTTCGAAGATGGGGATTCAAGTCGTTTGATGTTTTTCGCTTCACCCACTTGAATCACGCCGTTATTGGAGAATTTTTTCAAAAGAGACAGGGAATATTCTAAAGAGTGCCTCTAAAAAATCGATTTCAGAAAATAACGAAGAGATCTTTTTGTCCAGTCGAGGAGTTGAAAACGGAGTTTAGCCAATATTTATCACGGTGCTAAATGAGTATTTCAACCAGTGCGATAACAGGTCATGGGCAAATCATGAGGTTAACAAAAAAGATCGAGTTAAAAATGAAAAAGAGTTTTTTGAGAGGTACCCGAAACAGAATAGCGACAGGAGCTTCACCGATGCGATCATTTTTTCTCTCTTTTTTTCTCCCTTTTCTAATTTTATTCTCTCTTCCTCTTGGAGCCCAAGAGAGTTTGACGCGGATTGCGGTCGTCGATTATCAAAAACTTCTCTTGAATGGAGATAAAGAGGGGTTGGCTCTCTTAGAGAGGGAGGCGAAAAAATATAGCACAAATCTCCAAGCGATGCGAAACGACATTAATGCTCTCGAAAGTCAGAAAGAAGGTCTCCTTGAGAGTGGAGAAAATAATAACCTACAACGACTCGAAAAAGAATTAGTCAAGAAAAAAGAGGCGTACAATCGATACAGACAGCAGAGTATCGCCGATCTTGATCGGAAGAAAAAATCTCTGAGTACCAAAACCAAGGGAAGTGCGGGGGCGATTTTAGATGCGATTCAGTACATCGCTCGCTCTCAAGGATTCTCACTTGTTCTAAAAGACAGTGATCCGAACCTCATCTGGTGGGATTTCTCCGTCGATATTACTGACGAAGTCCTTGAAGAACTTCAGAGCTAATTTTTTTCTTATGGGCACCTCTCAAAAACCCTTGCGAAGACTCTCGCCAAAACCCTCACAACCTGACAGACAACTTCTCAAAAGATGAACGACGACCCTCTCTCTGTCCAACACTCCTCCAAACCACCTTCTA
>CAZATZ010000169.1:0-2729 GCA_964488175.1 uncultured Spirochaetales bacterium | reverse complement strand
CAGTACTACTCTATCAAGTCGGAGCATAGAGAGGCCGTACTCTTTTTTCGAATGGGCGATTTTTATGAGATGTTTGGTACAGACGCCGTTGAAGTAAGCTCTCTTTTAGGGATAACGTTGACGAAGCGTGCTGGCGTTCAGATGTGCGGAATTCCCTACCACGCCTACCAAAATTATGTTCGCAGACTTTTAAAGGCTGGAAAAAAAATTGCCATTTGCGAGCAAATCTCTCTCTCTGAGAAGGGAATTGCCAAGAGGGAGGTTGTTGAAACCATCTCCCCTGGAACCGTTGTCGATGAAACCTACCTAGAGAGCGGTGATAACAACTATCTCGCCGTTTTCTGCCCCCTGACCGATGGATACAGTTTAAGTTACTGCGACCTCTCAACGGGAGAATTTGCAGCTCTCTCATTTTGCGGAGAGTCCGCCGCTCACCAGTTAAGACACGAACTTGCTCGAATTAATGCGAAAGAAATTATCTTGCCAGAATCTTTTTCACAGGAGATCCGAAATACCCCCCAAGATTCTGGACTAGAGAGATACCTCTCCGCCAATATCATGATCAACACACAGCCCGACTGGTGTTTCGACCTTCAGCAGGGGTATATCCGACTCAAAGAGCATTTTCGTGTTATCAACTTAAAGGGATTCAATCTAAGAGAGGATGACCCAGCGATTATTAGTGCTGGTGTGATGCTCTCCTATCTCGAAGAAAATTCTCGCTCTCTCCTCCCCCACTTGCGATCGCTTAAAAAAATAACCCTCTCCGAATATGTAGGGCTTGACGATGCGACCCAAAGAAACTTAGAACTGGTGAAAAATCTGCGTGATGACTCTCCGCAGTACACCCTGTACCACATCCTAAATGAGACTCAGACAAAGATGGGGGCGCGTCTCCTGAAACGGTGGCTTTTACACCCGTTGCGTAATTTAAAAGTAATCCAAATGCGACAAAAAATGGTGACACTTTTTTATCGCCACCAGACTCAATTGAGTGAGACTCGCACCTCTCTGAAAAAAATGTTCGATGGAGAGCGTCTCTTAGCCAAGGTAGCCACCGACAAAGCCAACGCCAAAGATTTAGTCAACTTGCAAGAGTCACTTCGGGCTGGGTTAGAGTTGAGTGGAACGCTTCTCAGCTGGCAGAAATCCTCTTTTCTCCACTACTTTTCTGCCCCTCTCTGCGAGGTCATTGAGAGACTCTTCACCCTCTTGGAGGGGGCGCTTCTCAAAGAGCCGTCGCTACTCCTCAATGAAGGTGGGTTGATCAAGGAGGGGTATGACGCTGAGTTGGATCGTCTCCGTGGATTGAGCGGAAATAGTCGCAAAATCTTGGACGACTACCTACAAGAGGAGCGGAGTGCAGCCAAGATTAACAATTTGCGATTGAAGTACAATCGGGTCATTGGATACTTTTTTGAGATAACCAAATCCCAGCTCGATTCGGTCCCCTCCCATTTTATTCGACGGCAGACACTGGTCAACTCTGAGCGTTATACGACGTTGCGATTGGGAGAGCTTCAGAGCGAGATAGAGAGTGCCACGACCAAGCAGTATGAGTTGGAGCGTCGCCTCTTTCTTCTCGTGCGAGAAGAGGTGAAGAGGGAGTTAAGTGATCTTCTCACTCTTTTTCAGAGCATTGCCAAGATCGATCTCTACCAGAGTCTCGCCTACACGGCGACTCTTCGTGGGTATACGCTACCAAGAGTTCACGAGGGAATCGAGACCGTCATCTCTGAGGGTCGTCACCCAGTCGTTGAGGCGAATTTGACGAGAGACGAGTTTGTCTCAAACCCTCTCTCTTTTGATACAGAAAACTTTTTTGCTCTTATCACAGGACCAAATATGGCGGGAAAATCGACCTATTTACGCCAAAATGCTCTCCTTATTTTGATGGCACAGATAGGGAGTTATATTCCAGCGGGAAAGAGTTCTATTGGAATCGTCGATCAGATATTTTGTCGTGTGGGGGCTAGTGACAACTTGGCGAGAGGGGAGTCTACCTTTTTGGTCGAAATGAACGAGACGGCTCATATTCTCAACTCGGCGACTCAAAAAAGTTTGATCATTATGGATGAAGTGGGTCGAGGAACGGGGACGAATGACGGTCTCTCTATTGCGTGGGCTATTTCAGAGTATATTTTAGCCTCGGTTCAGGCGAGAACCCTCTTTGCGACACACTTTCATGAACTGACAAAACTAGTTCACCCGTCGTTAAGAAATCTATCACTACGGGTGAAAGAGGAGGGGGGAAAGATCTGGTTTTTAAATCAGGTCATCGACTCTCCCGCCGATAGCTCTTACGGAGTTCACGTCGCTGCGTTAGCGGGAGTTCCAGAGTCCGTGATTTCTCGCTCCAATCAACTACTCCAGACGTTAAATCTTCAGTCGTCAAATGCAAAAGAGTTAGCAGGAGTCGACGTCCCCCCCGAAAACACCCCCTCTCTTTTCCGAGAAGAGGAGTTAATAAGCCACGAACTTCGCCATCTCGAGATAGATAAAATGACCCCCTTAGAGGCACTGACACTACTTCAACGCTGGCAGAAAACTCTCTAAAAACTCGATTTCAGAGGATAAAGAAGAGATTTTTTAGTCTTAGGGTTGAAACTACCGTTTCACTAGGGTACCTCTAAAAATTCGGTTTCAGGAAATAACAAAGAGATTTTTTGTCAAATTGAGGAGCTGAAAACGGAGTTTAGCTGGGCTAAATGAGTATTTCAACGACGATG
>CAZATZ010000168.1:1933-4206 GCA_964488175.1 uncultured Spirochaetales bacterium | reverse complement strand
GAGCAAAATTAGGTTAAAGTTCTTTTCATATAGCACATAGTACGATGACAAGACGCACTAGCATCACATATGGAATGGTTACACGATTAAGAACATAACAAGCTTATGACACAAAATAGGAAGAAAAATGAAATTTTTAAAATTGAAACAGCCTTACGAAAAATTTTTTCTCTACACCACTCTCTCCCTCGCCTTTTTGGGTCTCTGCGGACTGATTCTCTTTCAATTTTCGACCCCTGAATTTATTGGACAATACTTCACAAAGGATGGAAGCATCGCCCAAGATAAAATATCTCTCTTAGGTCAACTAAGAACAGAATCTCTGGTAAGAGGAAAAATTCTACTCTCCCTCTCCTTTGTGGCTCTCTTACTCTTCCTCTTTAGCCAACTATCCCCCTCCTTCTTAAAAAAGATCGACCCCTCGCAAGGCGTACTGGGTGAGATCTGTTTCGGCTCCTCTGAAAAAGAGAACACGACTCTCGCTCCCAAAAAAATTCTTCTTCTCCTATCCATTGTTCTCTTACTGGGAGTAGGCTTCCGTCTCTTTATCGGTTCCCAAAAAGCGTACTACCACCTCGACGAGACCTTTTCCTTGGAATTTATCAACGGCATTGACATAGGTTCTCTCTCGCAAGGAGTGACCACCGAGAGTGCCAAAATTCTCACTGGTGATGAGATCCGAGAGATCGTTACGATCTCAAAGTGGGAGAGATTTAATTTCAATCACTTCTTTCCCATTCTCCGTAGCGATCCACACCCCCCCCTCTACTACTGGGCATTACACGTTTTTCAAGTTCTCCTAGCAGGAGGAGAGTACTCCAAGTGGCCGGGAATTATTCTGAATACCATACTCTATCTTTTTTCATCAATCGTCCTTTTTCGCTTGAGTCAACGTATCTTCAAAGATGATCTCATCGCTCTCTTTCCTGTCATTTTATTCTCAATTAGCCCCCTCGGTGTAGGGGTCAGCAACCTGCTGCGAATGTACGAGATGCTCACCTTAGCCACTCTTTTGACTCTCTTTTTCTCCGTCAAAATCTTCCAAGGTTCTCGTCATCCGAGAGAGTGGTACGCGCTATTTTTCTCTCTTCTTTTTGGATTTTTGACTCAGTATTACTTTCTTCTCTTCTTCTTCTGGCTCTTCGTCACCACCTCCCTTCTTTTGTGGAGAGAGAAAAGAGTGCTACGATACTACGTCATCGTCTCTCTAGGAGCGGGGCTCGTCGCCCTTCTCGTAAATCCTTCCATGTTCACAAATTTAACGACAGGACACAGGGGGCCTGAAGCCCTAGAAAAGGCGCTAGATCTCTTTGGATACATCAAAACCTGGATTTTAGTAGGTCAAAAACTGGATTTTAGCCTCTTTGCCCAAGGCTCTCTTCTCATTCTGTTAACTCTTCTTTTCATTCTTAAAAGTATTTCCTTTAAAAAATTCTCATTTCCGAGAGTTCTCTACCTCTTGGCGGTTCCCCTCTTTATGACCTTTCTCGTCGTCGCCAAAGTCGCTCCTTTTTCCGCCCTTAGATACTACTATAACTTAGTTCCGATCCTGCTAATTCTTAATCTATTCTTTTTTACCTCACTACTCCAAGATTGGAGACGAGGAAAGTATACGTTCCTATTTCTCTTTCTACTCCTCTCGCCTCGCTGGATCGGAGAGGGTCGTATTGATAGAGGCATGGTGGATTTTAACCTAGGAAGTACCTCTCTCTTTCTCAATCAAAAGGAGAATAAGGTTGGTCAATTTCTTCGAAATGAGAACTCTTCTGTTCTTGTCGTACTACCTCAATACGGGTGGGGAACCGACGAGATCGTCCCTCTATTAGCGAACAAGGAGAGAGTTATGTTTGTGAAAGAGGGATCCACACCCGAAGTACTCTACTCCGTCGCAGAAGAGAGTCGTGATTGGTCTGATTTCTTTATCATCACATCCAACGACGAGAAGGAACTCTCTGAATTCGAATGGCTTGGTATCCCCCTCTCACGGTACACACAAACAGGAGTACTGGGGATCGCTAAAATTTTTCATATCGAAAAAGAGGAGTAGAGCCTAGGCTATTTCGTATCGAGAGAACGCTGGTCGCATCTCGTAAAAAACTCTCATCAAAAGTAAGGATTTTAGAGGTCCCCTTTTACTAAGGGGTTGGTTTTTTATCCGATTGAGGAGGTTTTTCCACGCCAGCCTTTTCATCGGATGAAGACGATTTTTTATCCGCCGAATCCGCTTCTTTAGTCGTAGGTGATTTATCATCGGGTGAAGACGGTTTTTTATC
>CAZATZ010000168.1:0-1833 GCA_964488175.1 uncultured Spirochaetales bacterium | reverse complement strand
GCTTCTTTAGTCGTAGGTGATTTATCATCGGGTGAAGACGGTTTTTTATCGGACGAACCCGCTTCTTTCGCCGTGGGTGATTTCTCATCGGATGGAGACGATTTTTTATCCGCCGAATCTTCTTCTTCGGGCGAATCCGATTTTTCATCGAGTAAAAAACTTTCAACCATGGTGTTATTATCTTTGAAAAAGAGACTCACTCGAGGCGAAACAATAATCTCATACTGCTCGATATCCGTATAACGGCGAGGAATCCCCAGAAAAAATTCCTTCCGCTCATACGCCTTAATGGGGTCGTTATAAATGATCTCCGCAAAATAGAGTAACTCTTTCCCCTTTCCTGTTGTTTTAAAAAAGAAAAAAGAAATTTTAAGAGAGGGAACTCGAAAGAGACTCTGATTCGTAATCACACCTTTATATCGATCTCTATTCTTTGCTCGCCGTTCGACCTGAACGAGAGGATCTATAATCCACTTCGGTCTATTTTCAGACAAATATAAGTTGTACTTACTATAAATGACTCGAATATCGCTATACGCCAACTTGTTATCGATACGTGAGAGCAGGTAAAAAGCGACGGATCCGCCTGGAGTAGCGGTATCGCTCAAAGAAAAATCCTCTTGATAGACAAGGTTTTTCTCTTCAAAAGGATAAAAACCTTCCTGTTCTTTCTCCTTCGTCGTATTTGCGTAGAACTCCAGTCGTAGAACAATATCCCCAATCGCAACATCGTCGAAGGGATTCTCTATATACCCAACAAAAACTCGCCTTTCCTCTTTGCTATCAAGCTCTGAAACGTAGGAGACATTCGCCGAAAGGGAGGGCGCAACGAGGTAAAAAGAGAGGAGAAAAAATAACCATTTAGATTTTAAAATAGGCACAGTAAAGTTTCTTCTTTTTCTTACTGGCGGAAATACCCATTTAGTTCTCCTAAACAGCGTTTTCAGCCTTTTGACTTCGTAAAAAATATCCCTAAAAGATACCTCTATTTACGGCGAGCTATTTTAAAACTGAAGTTTACTTGCAAAGGAATCAGGAGATGACAGAGACACCGATTATGAGTGATGCAGGGTTCTAAAAGAGATCTCTTTGACAGATCGTAGTACGTTTTGACAAAGTAATTAGGCATAAAAAAACACCCTTTAAGGGCGTCTGTCATCGATTTGGTAGGATTGGGAATAAAAAAAATAACCTGGCAACGACCTACTCTCCCACCAAAAGGCAGTACCATCGGCGCTGAGGGGCTTGACTTCCGTGTTCGGAATGGGAACGGGTATTTCCCCCTCGCAATTGTCACCAGGTTTTTAAAAAACAAACCTAAAACATTACTTACTTTTTTAAAACTTGCTTACTCTATAAACAATACAGCTAGTAATGTAACTAACTGGGGTATTATATTAATATGGTTAAGCTCTCACGGGCAATTAGTATTGGTCAGCTGAACAACTTTCATTGCTTACACTGCCAACCTATCAACCAGATATTCTCTCTGGGCCCTTCAGGAAACTTGCGTTTCAGGGATGTCTTATCTTGAGGAGGGCTTCCCACTTAGATGCTTTCAGCGGTTATCCCATCCGAACGTAGCTACTCAGCACGTGCCCTTGGCAGGACAACTGATACACTAGAGGTTCGTCCACTTCGGTCCTCTCGTACTAAAAGCAGATCCTCTCAAACATCCAACGCTCGTGGCAGATAGGGACCGAACTGTCTCACGACGTTCTGAACCCAGCTCGCGTACCGCTTTAATGGGCGAACAGCCCAACCCTTGGGACCGACTCCAGCCCCAGGATGCGATGAGCCGACATCGAGGTGCCAAACTTTGCCGTCGATATG
>CAZATZ010000167.1:0-4219 GCA_964488175.1 uncultured Spirochaetales bacterium | reverse complement strand
TCTCGAGAGGATCCACATATCGTATTTCCTCAAGATATTTTTTCGTAGCACATTCGATAAAATTAGACACACTTCGGTTTTCTATTTCGGACACTCTCTTTAGCTCTTTGTAAACATCATCATCCATTCTCAAAGAAATTAATTGACTCATAAGACACCTCTTGTATAACATAGTAATACGGCAGGGGTAAGTAATCAACCCTGCTCAACACTCTTTAAAGGGTAACCTTAAAATCGATTTCGCTCTAGCGAGAGGATGAGATTTCTGAACTCTTCGGCGTCGCGCAGTTTGTATCGATGGAGATTGAACTGCTTATTTTGGACGATCTGTGCGATCGCCATCAGGCACTGAACGTGTAGTGTTCTCTCTTTTTTATTCCCAGCCAAGCAGAAAATAAACTCAATTTTGGGATGTTTCTCATCGAAGTAGATCCCCTCAGGGTTGTGGATGATCGCCATGTTTAGCGGTATCTCGTGTTCTAAGACGATATGGGGAACGGCGAGATTTTGTGAGACAATCGTTGAGGCCTGCGACTCTCGCTCTTCGAGTAGTGCTAGTATTTTTGAGTGTCGCAGAGAGTAGTGCTGAGCTAACTCCTGTGCGATGTGATCAAACGCCTCGGGCTTCGTCTTTATCTCCGTCGTAATGAGAATATTCGCCTTCTGGATAATATGGTCGAAGGAGTCGAAGACGATGTTGTCCCTATCGAGAAGGATCTGCGTTAATTCATAGTCTAGGTTACTCGTCTGAAACTCCTTGTTCGCGAGACGTTCAACGAGACGGATCAAGGCGGAGGGGCTGGAACTCTTGTTACCTTTGGCGAAGAAAAAGTAAAAAAGGGAAGAGACGATAAAAAATCCCAACGTAATAAACATGGGAAGGAATCCCAAGTTTACGAGGAAGACGATGTAGACGATGATTCCTAGCACGGGAAGAAGCCACCCCCCTCTCACTTTAAACGTGGGACGGTAAGAGGCGAGTTTTGAGCTGTGATTTAGGAGGACAGAGGCACAGGTAAAGACGTAGAGAATAAGCATCATCGCCGAAGCGACCTTGACTAGATTGAGGATGTTAAGCCCACCGACCAAGACGATCATAAAGAGGCCCGTCGTCAAAATTGCCACATACGGGACTTGTGTTTTTTTCGTTCGTTGACAGAAAAAAGAGGGGAGAAGTCTGTCTTCAGCCATGATCAACGGAGACTGGGAGGCCGAAAGAATGGAGGCGTTTGCCGTTGTCGAGAAGGCGAAGAGGGCGCCCAGAGTCATGAGGTAGGCGATCCAAGGGTAGTTTAGAGCCTGCATGGCGTCTGTGAGAGGGGTGAAAGAGTTCTGCAGGGATTCTGGAAAGAGGACTCCGATCAGAATCGTTAGGATGAGTAGGTAGAGTAGATTAACGACAAAAAAGCTCGTCATGATCCCTTTGGGGATATTTACTTTTGGGTTGTGTACCTCCCCGCTAATCGAGGCGACTTTGGTTAGCCCCCCGTAGGAGATAAAGACGAGGCTTGTGACGAGGAAGAAGGTCTTTAAATCACTCGCAAAAAAGGGGGTAAAGTGCGACCGCTCCATACCGCCAACACCGAACCCAACAAACGCAAGCATACTAAAGAGCAGAATAATGACCATGAAGTTTCCCGAGTGGGCGCTACTCTGGGTGCCTCTGAGATTGATAAGGGTAAAGAAGACGATGAGAGAGATCGCAACGAGACGCACTTGAAGATCCGTTACATCGGGGTAGATTAACTGTAAAAACGTTCCCATTCCGACGAGGGCAAAACTACCTTTGGTGGCGATGGAGAGCCAGTTCGCAAAACCGGCAAACGTACCCCAAAGAGGCCCTAGACTTCTCGCTGTAAAGAAGTAGCTCCCCCCTGATTTAGGAATCGCCGAAGAGAGTTCCGCTTGACAGAGGGCGGCGGGGAGAACCAAGAGTCCAGCCAAGGCGTAGGCGAGTAGGAGAGAGGGGCCGATAAGCCCGTAGACGTACGCAGGGAGAACAAAGATCCCAGAGCTAATCATCGCCCCAGAGGCCATACAAAAGATATCAAAAAAGCCGAGTGTTCGTTTATTTGTACTCAAAAAAAACTCCTCCCAGTGAAAATTGTCACCTACTTTTAGATTTTTATCTGAGAAAGGGTACCTCTAACGTTTGGTAATATTTGGTCATGAAAGATGAGATTTCTCAGGAGTTCTAAAGTTGACTAAAAGAGAGATCTCGCAACCCCTAGACCATTTTGTGCAAGTCTATTTTGGTAAGTCTATCATTAAGTATATGAAAAATCAACTTCAAGATTCCTTCTAAAAAACCTCTTTTCGTCTCTTATTCGATTTCAGAAAATAACGAAGAGATTTTTTGTCCAGTCGAGGAGTTGAAAACGGAGTTTAGCTGAGCTAAATGAATATTTCAAGGGCGATGGATTGGTAAAAAAGATCGAGTTAGAACTGAAAAAAGGTTTTTTTAGAGGTGCCCTAGAGATACCTTACACGAAATTTCCAGTTATTTTTTCATCTGGATAAGATTTAAGACGGTTTGGGCAGATCGCATCATCGGCGAGAGAGCGACCCACTCTTTGCGACCGTGGAAGTTCTGTCCCCCCGTAAAAATATTGGGGCAAGGGATACCCATCTGCGTGAGTCTCGAACCATCGGTTCCTCCACGGATGGGATTAATGATCGGTTCCATCCCCGTTTGACGGAGAGCGTCTTTGAGACGTTGCATCACTTCGGGCTGCTCACTAAGTCTCTCTTTCATGTTTCTATAGACCTCTTCCATCGAGACAACGACCTCACCGCCATCATAAATATTGCGTACGCTTTCAGCGATGCTGTTGATGACCTTGATGCGCCTCTCCATCCCCTTCTGGGTGAAATCTCGCATGTGAATCTCAAACGCACACGTCTCTAACGTACCCTCTATTCGATGTACCCAGAAGTTCCCAAAATGGCCGTCGGTGGCTTCGGGGCTTTCACTGCGGGGAAGTTGTTGTATAAAAGAGTTCGCCATACTGACGGCGTTCACCAATTTTCCCCGTGCTGACCCAGGGTGAATTACGATACCTCTACACTCGACCTGCACATGGTAGGCGGTGTAGCACTCCTCTTCGATCTCACCCTCGGTACCGCCGTCTAGCGTATAGGCGTATTGGCAGCGGACTTGATCGAGTGGAAAATAGTTCATTCCGTGTCCAGTCTCTTCGTCGGGCGTGAAAATAAACTCCAACTCGGGGTGGTCGACGGTCTCACCAGCCTCGTTACTCTGCAAGTACTCTATGATGTTCATTAAAATGGCGACTCCCGCCTTATCGTCCGCGCCTAGCAACGACGTACCGTCTGTTGTAATGACGGTATCACCTTTGTAATTTCGTAACAGTGGAAAATCTTCGGGATCGAGTATCACACCCTCTTTTAATTTTATCACCTCGCCATCATAGGGGGCGTGTACCTGAGGATTGACTGCGTCGGCGATGACGTCGTTGGCGGTGTCTACGTGTGCCATAAATCCGATAGTTTTTCCAGCGTTATTTTTGGCGGGTAGACGGGCGATCAAAAAACCATTTTTATCGAGAGAGATATCTTTGACTCTCATCTCTTGCAACTCTTGCTTTAAAAGATTGAGCAACTCCCACTGCTCTTCTGTCGAAGGACACCGTTCTCGCCCCAAGTCAGACGACGAAGTTGTCACGATTTTAACGTAGCGTAAAAAACGCTCCTGTAGTCTCTCTTGAAACTTTTTATCTTTTTGTATCTCGTTCATGGCTCTTCTCCTTTATTTTTGAAACCGTAACATTCTACTTCGTAAATTTTACTTCGCATCCGACAAGAAAAAATAAAAATATTGTAGGTGCCATTGCTTCTTGTTGTTTTACTCGTTGTTTGTCTGATCTCATATTTTATGAACTAGAGATATTTTACACAATCATTTTTCACCCCAATTTCGTCAACTCTGGAAATAGACCGCCTCTAAAAAATCGATTTTAAAAAAGATCTAGTTAGAAATAAAAAGAGGTTTTTTAAAGCTATCTTAATCGTGGATTTTTTTTGGGAGGGGGGAAAAGAGAGGCTGCGAGAAAGTTGCAGGAGTGAACTCTCTTGGAAAAGACTCCTTGCCACTCTTGGAGTGCAAAAGAATCGTTTAATATTGCTTTGGGCTGCAAGAGATTTTTCAGCAAGTCGAGGAGTTAAAAACGGAGTTTAGCTGGGCTAAATGAGTATTTCA
>CAZATZ010000166.1:0-4246 GCA_964488175.1 uncultured Spirochaetales bacterium | reverse complement strand
TTCGTCAGATACCCAAGACGGAGATTCACCTCCACTTGGAAGGTGTTGCCTCTCCTCGCACGATCTGGTCCCTCTCCCAAAAAAATAAAATTGCTCTCGAGGGTGTTGAAACAGAAGAAGATATCAAAAAACGATTTCAGATTGAGAGTCTGCAAGAGTTCATCTCTCTCTTTATTGACGTTGTCCAACGTAGCTTTAAAGAGGAGGAAGATATCCGCTACCTCTTTAAAGATCTTCGCAAATATTTGAAAAAAAATAGTATCGTTTACTCTGAGATATTCTTTGCTCCCACGACCTTCCTAAACGCTGGTCTTGATTTTGAAAAGATGGTACAGATTCTCGAAGAAGAGAGTGTAAAACTCTCACAAGACGGTTTTGAAGTTCGGTTTTTCATCGACGTTTCGCGTGGTTTTGGACTTGAGAATGCGATGAAAAACCTAGATCTGACACTCAAATATAAGACGCCTTCTATTCTGGGAATCGGACTGGGGGGTGCCGAAGATAAGGGCAAAGCTGAAGAGTTTGCAGAGGTCTTCGAAAAGGCGAGAAAAAATGGTCTTCGTACCGTTTCCCATGCGGGCGAGAGTGTCGGTCCCGAATCTGTTTGGGGTTCACTATCTATCGATTCCGAAAGAATCGGACACGCAACCAGTGCGATTCAAGACGAAGCACTACTCACCGCTCTGAGTGAAAAAGAGATTCCCCTAGAGATATGCCCTACCAGTAATCTCTTTACCAAAAAATACGTAAGCACTCTTTCAGACCATCCAGTAAGGGCTTTCTTCGACAAAGGGTTGTTGGTCACGATCAACTCCGATGACCCCTCCCTCTTCTCAAAAACTCTCAGTGAAGAGTATCTCGCCCTCTATGATGAGAAAATATTCAACCAGCACGAGATTCTAACCCTCATGAAAAATAACATCGACTCAACCTTTCTCAGCGAGTCCGAAAAAGAGAAAATTTGGAACGACTCCCTTGCTTTTATTCAAAAGGTCACACCATAGGCGATAAATACATCTACGATTTTTTAAACTACTTTTTAAACAACATTGTATGTCAACAAAATCAAAAAGAACGTTCGGTGGTCTACTAACTCTTCTTCTTCTGGGAAATCTCTCGCTCTCTCTCTTTAATTTTAAAAGTCTGCGGGAGAATCGTCCCTCCAATACCACCCCTTCTGAAAATCTAGCTCCTTGGAAATCTGAGTCGAGATCGGAGTTACCATCTCCCTCGAAATCGAAGAACGCCGATTCTAAAATTCGTTCCTCTTTTCAAGAAGGGGAGAGAGAGAACATAGAGATTTACCGAGATCTCAACCCAAGTGTTGTGAATATCTCAACGGAAGTTCTCGCCTACAACTGGTTTCTTGAACCTGTTCCACAGAGTGGCTCAACTGGCTCGGGGTCGATTATCGACACTGAGGGGTACGTACTCACGAATAGTCACGTGGTTAAAGAGGCGTACAAGGTCTTTATTAACTTAGCCAACGGAACGGAGTTTGAAGGAGAGGTCATTGGGACGGATCTGGAAAACGATCTTGCGATTGTTCGATTTGATCCCGCAGGAACTCCACTCACCGCCATCCCCTTCGGCTCCTCAGAAGAGTTAGAAGTCGGACAAAAAGTGTTAGCGATAGGAAATCCTTTCGGCCTCGACCGCACACTAACCACCGGTATTATCTCCGCCGTCGGTCGCCTTCTCAAAAGTGAATCAGGGCTTATCTTCGATGATATGATTCAGACGGACGCCTCTATCAATCCCGGCAATTCGGGGGGACCACTCATTGATTCTCAAGGAAGAATGATTGGAATCAACACCTTAATATACTCACCCACCAAGGCTAGTATCGGAATTGGATTTGCCGTCCCTATCGAGACAGCAAAACGGATCATTCCCGATCTCATAGAGTACGGGAGTGTCGATCGAGGATGGCTCGATATCGAGATCTTCACCATCGTCCCCGCACTGGTCAGATACGCCAATCTACCCACGTCACGGGGAATCTTGGTCTCACAGGTGAAAAGGGGGAGTACCGCCGAAAGAGGGGGTCTCAGAGGGGGAAGCGAAGAGAGGGTTCTTAACCTCCACGACTCTCTTCTCTACCTCGGTGGCGATATTATCACCGCCATCAACAAAAGAGAGGTCAGCGATCTAGGGAGCTACTACAGAGCGTTGGAGAATACAAAAAGTGGCGAGATCGCAGAGATAACCGTCGTTCGTAGAAACGGCGAGAAAGAGATCCTCCAAGTAGAACTCTCCTCAAGGAAGAGAAAGAAAGCCTAAAGGTACCTCGAAAAGAGAGTGTACCCTCTACAGGATATAGCGACTAAGATCCTTATCCTCTTTGATATCCTCTAACTTCTCATCAACAAAAGAGGCGTCTATCTCGACACTCTTCTCCGCATACTCTTCGACCTCGTAAGAGACGTCTCGAAGGAGTAGTTCCATCAGCGTATGCAACCGTCTCGCCCCGATGTTTTCCGTTAAACTATTGACCTCATGGGCTATCTCGGCGAGTCGACGAACTCCGTCATCACAAAACGTGATATCGATCTTCTCCGTTTTAAGGAGGGCGACATACTGTTTGACAAGGGAGTGTTTGGGGGTGATCAAGATGTGGTAGTAATCGTCGATAGAGAGATCCTCTAATTCAACCCGAAGGGGAAACCTCCCTTGTAGTTCTGGGATTAGATCCGAAGGTTTATTGTAACTGAAAGCTCCTGCGGCGATAAAAAGGATGTGGCTGGTATCGATAATTCCGTACTTTGTGTTGACTTGTGACCCCTCGACGATAGGAAGTATATCTCTTTGAACTCCCTCTCTCGAGACGTCTTGACCCTGCTTCGCCTCGGAGCTATGGGCGATTTTATCGAACTCATCGATAAAGATAATCCCCATATTTTCCGCCCGTTCTTTGGCGACTTCAATCACACTCTCTTGATCGATCAGTTTATCGAGTAACTCAGATCCCAGAAGATTTCTAGCTCGACGAACCGTGACCCGTCGCCGTTTCTTCTGCTTTCCAAACATCCCCCCAAACTGCATCTCCATCTCTTCCATGGGACTACCAGAGATAACCTCTATCTTGGGAGAGCGGCTCTGCGTGACATCGATATCGATGGGACGATCCTCTAGCTTTCCCTCTCGCAACATCTTTCTAAATTTTTCTCGCGTAGACGGATCCATCGTTGGGATTATCTCACTAGAACCATCTATCTCATTTTCAGGACGGCTCTCCGGCAAGAGGGCGTTGAGAATCTCCTCTTCGAGCCTCTCCTCAATCTCTTCATTGAGCTTGTTTTGCTCCTCTTGGCGAACCAAGGCGATCGCAGAGGACATGAGGTCTCGTACCATCGACTCCACGTCTCGTCCTACATATCCGACCTCTGTGTACTTTGTCGCCTCGACCTTGATAAAAGGGGCGCCGGAGAGCTTGGAGAGGCGACGAGCGATCTCCGTCTTTCCCACACCGGTTGAGCCGATTAAAATGATATTCTTCGGCATAACCTCCTCTTGTAAATCATCTTCCAAGCGAGTTCGACGCACTCGATTGCGAATGACAAGAGCGACTAACTTCTTCGCCTCGGTTTGCCCAACGATAAACTTATCGAGCTCTTTGACGATTTGACGAGGGTACATGTTATCTAGGTCTATTTTTTGCATGCGTTTTCCTATTTTCAGTTACTCCCAAAAACCTCTATTGCATCTCTCTCTCAAATTTTGAGAGATTCCTTTATCCAAGATTGATAACTCCCCTGTCAGAAACACAACAACAAATGTTTCGCTAAACAGAAAAGAAAACTGGGAGGAAAAGTCACGTATCAACATGATACATTTTCTTCAACCGAAGAGGTTCTCAATGAAGAGGCTCCCAATAATGTAGTCTCTTTTTTATGGAAAGACAATTAAGAGGCTCTCTAAAAACTCTAGAAAAAGAGAATTAAGAATCTTCATCGTTGAATTTTGTTCTGTTTGTATTCATAAAGAGGAAGAATTTCCCTTCGTTTTAGGGGTCTTCTGAAAATTTCTCAGACGATTTTTTGACAATCCACTTCACGACCTTTAAGAGAGGATATTTTATGAAAACAAAATTTTTATTCCCCCTTATTTTTTCTCTTACGTTTATCGCGTTCTCTCAAGAGCCTAAAGAGGACACCATTCTGATGCCTGTTGAGATCGCTACCCAAGCCGAAAAGAGTGCGGAAGGATATCAGAGTATTTTGCCCGAAAAAAAAATCGCCGTAGG
>CAZATZ010000165.1:0-4260 GCA_964488175.1 uncultured Spirochaetales bacterium | reverse complement strand
CAACTCCAAATGCGACCCCGATTCCAATTCCGACTCCAAATGCAATTCCAAATACCCCCCCAACCCCAAACGCAAAGAGATCCACGGAGAAAAACCAACCCCAGAAGAGTTCTCAGAGAATCCCTATTCCTCCTCTTCGAGAGAAGCTAAAGAAGAACGCACTAACGAGTCGCCCTCTCCCCCTTGAAGAGCTTATCAATCAAGAAGATTTTGAAAAACTCTTTCCCCGACGCAACGGAACTCAGAAGGGAGAGGGAGAGTACTACAGTTATGAAAATTTTTTGGCGGCGTCTCAGTACTTTCCTCTCTTTCTCAATGAGGGAAGTCTCGAGGATCGCTACCGTGAATTAGCCGCCTTTCTCGCGCAAATTTCGCATGAAACGGCGGGGAGAATCTCAGCGGATGATGAAAGAAATTGGTGGGAATTTGGTCTCATGTGGCGAGAGGAATTAAACAACGCCAACAAGACGCGCTCGCTCTACCAGAGTGCGAATGCGTCGTACCCCCCCCAAGAGGATCAGAGCTACCACGGGCGAGGACCGATTCAACTGACGTGGAACTACAACTACGGGCCTCTTAGCAAATTTCTCTTCGATGAACGCTCAATTCTCCTGAAAGACCCCGACCTCCTCGTGAGGAGTGGAACTCTCGGGTTTATGAGCGCTATCTGGTTCTGGATGTCCCCTCAAAAGCCCAAGCCATCGGCACACGATATCATGGTGGGAAACGTTATCCTCGTCAACGTGAGCGATGTAGACTACCCTCTGACGGGGCCAATTCGTCGCCACTCCATCCTCTCACACGGATATAACGTAGAGGGAGAACCCATCTCCTATTACGGATGGGCTATCCCTCTCGGGATGAGTGTGGGGTTTGGAGCGACGATCAATATCATCCATGGAAACCGAGAAGTCGGACACTACTTTATCATTCAGAAACAGGCGATTCGTATCGGTTTCTTCGCCCGATTTCTCGACTACTTTGGTCGTGAGAAACTGGGATTGGAGAAACCTCTCTCCCCTCAAGTCTCACAAGGGGGAGATCTGATCCCACTCTCTGATCAGAACTCTCTGAAGGAGTGGAGAGGGTGGCGAAACTTCCCCCTCTCTCTCAAAGAGATCGCAGAGGGGACGAGAAGAGTCTCCGATTTCCCCCTCTCGCTAGGAAATGTTCTCACGGCAAAAAATACATCTCCTTTTGGGTTTTAGGGAATCTCTAAAGGATCGATTTTAGAAGAGATCGAGTTAGAAATGACAGAAAAGAGGGGTTGTTGATGGAAATAGAGGTAGCGATTGTAGGGGTAGGCTCGATGGGTGAAGCTCTCTTGTGCGGATTTTATCAGTGCGAAGAGATAAGAAACCGAGTCGGGTATTTTGTGAGATCTCCCGAACGACGAAAGAGGCTACAAGAGAGATATCCAGACGCTCAAGGATTGGAGAGTCTAAAAGATCTACAGAGGGTTCAAGTGATTATTCCAGCCTGCAAACCCTCCCATTACCCCTCCTTGCTCAAAGAGATCGATCAGGCTCTCGAACCTCCCTCTTTAACAGAGAGATCACCTCTGATTCTTTCGGTCGCCGCTGGACTCTCTTCTCAAGAGCTAAGCGAGATGACCCCTCACCCCATCTTACGGACGATGCCAAACTTAGCCGTACGTGGAAAAATGGGGGTCTTTATCGTCGCAGAAGAGATCAAAAATCTCCCTCAAAAAGAGGGAGAGAAACTCTACCGAGAGACGATCCATCTCTTAGAAAAAATCTCCCTCGTCTTTGCGACAAAAGAGTCTCTCTTTAACGCGCTGACAGCTCTCGCTGGCTGTAGTCCCGCATTTGTCGCTATCTTTATTGAGGCGTTGTCCGACGGGGCGGTATCAAAGGGGGTTCCACGCCGAGTTGCCTACGAAATCGCCTTAGAGATGGTGAGAGGGAGTGTTCAAACGCTACAAAACGACTACGACCACCCCGCAAAATTAAAAGATGACGTCTGCTCCCCCAGCGGAGTGAGTATTCGGGGGGTGAATACCCTCGAAGAGTGCGGATTTCGAAACGCCGTCATCAAAGCGGTTCAAGCGAGTACGGGAGATTGAGCTAACACCGGTTCATCAAACTCCCCCCAGAACACCTCTCAAAGAGACCGCTCCTCTCTAAAAAAGCGAAGAGTCTCTCTTTTTTTCATCTATTTTCACAATACAGTATCCCTTTTTCTTACTTTGGTGCTATAGTCACGTTTTCTCTAAAAGAGACCATTTAACGAAAATGACCATATTCCCCGAAATGATCATCGAGACGATTTGCAAGACGATCATGAAACCGATAGGAAGGATTTAGCTTGACCTTTAAAGATATTCCCTTAGATGAAACACTACAGAGAGCCATCACAGAGATGGGCTTCAAGACCCCCACACCGATTCAAGAGAAGGGGATTCCCCTCTTGTTAGAGAGTTCGCAAGATCTCATCGGCTTAGCACAGACAGGAACAGGAAAGACGACCGCCTTTGGCTTGCCTATCCTGCAACACATTATTGAGAGTGTGGAGCCTCACGAGAAACCTGCGGTTCAAGCGCTCGTTCTCTGCCCCACGCGGGAGCTCTGCGTTCAAATCCATAAAGAGATGAGTTCTCTCGCTCGATTTAACCGCACGATTCGACTCACCGCCGTCTACGGGGGAACCAATATCACCAATCAGATAAAGAGCGTCAAGGCGGGAACACACGTTGTGATCGCCACTCCAGGACGGTTGCACGACTTGATAAGGCGTAGGGCGATCGACTTAAGCAACGTTCGATTTCTCGTTCTTGACGAGGCCGATATCATGCTCCATATGGGGTTCAAGGAGGAGCTTGACGTCGTCGTCGAAGAGACACCCGACGATAGGCAGACTCTCCTCTTCTCGGCGACCATGTCAAAAGAGGTCGCTCGGATCAGCCAAAAGTACATGGATAAACCCCAAGAGATCACCGTTGGAACGAAAAATGAGGGGTCAAATCTCGTCGAGCACTACTACTACGTGGTTCACGCCAAAGATCGTTTTAACGCCCTCAAGAGACTCGTCGACTTCTCCCCCGGTATCTACGGAATCATCTTCTGTCGTACACGGATAGACACCCAGCGAATCGCCGATAAAATGCGCCAAGACGGGTACAACGTCGACGCCCTGCACGGAGATCTCTCACAGATGCAACGAGACGCCGTGATGGCGAAGTTTCGCTCAAAAGATCTACAGCTACTCGTGGCGACCGATATCGCGGCGAGAGGTCTCGATATCGGCGATTTGACCCACGTCATTCACCACGACCTCCCCGACGAAGTAGAGGTCTACAACCACCGAAGTGGTCGAACGGGAAGAGCGGGAAAACGGGGAACGTCGTGCTCTATTATCAACATGAGAGAGCGCGGAAGAATCAAGCAGATAGAGAGGATGTTGGGACTTCCAATCGTCGAAGCCCCCGTCCCCTTGGGCGCGGACATCTGTGAACAGCAGTTGATGCGCCTCATCGATAGAGTGATGACCGTCTCCGTCGACAAGTCTCAAATAGCGCCCTATCTCCCCGTCATCACTGAAAAACTCGCCTCGCTCGATCGAGATGAACTCCTCCAACGGGTTATCTCAATCGAATTTATCCGTTTTTTAGAGTACTACGGCAACGTCCCCGATCTCACCCCCATCTCCCCCCAGTCTCGAGATTCTGGCAGAGATTCTGGAGACTCCTTTAACAGGAGAGAACGCAAAGGTAGTTCGAGAACTAGCACAAAAAGTGGTCCCATGCGACAGAGGGGAAATGTTCACTACGAACTCATCAACCTCAACGTAGGGAGAAACGAGAAGGTCTCCCCCCCCGATATTCTCAAACTGATTAACCGTGCGACCCCAGGCCCCCCCATTCCCCTCGGTAGAATTGATATCGGAGTGACTCAGACGATGGTTCAGATCGCTTCGGGTGAGGGTGAGAAGTTAGTGCAATCTCTCTCACGTGTTGATTTTGGCGGTAAAAGGTTGAGAGTAAAGGTCAGCCAAGAGACCGGCGATACACCCCCTTCGCAGGGAAGACAACAGCCGTACCGAGGTTCAAAAGGGCCGAGCGGTGGCGGCGGTGGTGGAGGTGGCAGAGGACGTAGACCGCCAGGAAAAGGCGGTCCTCGTAAGAGCTACAATAGCTAGCGGGTTAGTTTTTGTGACAGATTTTTGACATAGAATTTTGCCATAGTTTATTTTACCACGGGGGGAGATCTTTTTTTAGATCTCTCTCTTGCTGCTTCACTT
>CAZATZ010000164.1:0-4318 GCA_964488175.1 uncultured Spirochaetales bacterium | reverse complement strand
ATATATGACTCTGGTCAAAAGAAAAAAGATTGGGTATACTTATCTTGAGGTGCTTTTTATATGAATACAATGATCATTGGGGCAGGAAAGGCGGGAATCCATCTCGCAACGGCTTTTGCAGAGGAGCATTTTAATGTCACTGTGATCGAGAGTGACCCCGAGAGGGCGAGACTCTTTGATTCTGAGATTGACGCTCTCTTTATCCCTGGAAACGGGTATAGCAAAGAGATCTTACTCAGCCAAAATATACGCCAAATCGATGCATTTATCGCCCTGACTGGCTCAGATGAAGTAAATCTTCTCTGCTGTTTACAGGCGAAACAGTTGGGAGCCAAAAAGACGGTGGCTCGGGTTAGACAGTCCGAACACTCCGACGACCTCTACTCGTTTCAAGAGAGGCTCGGGGTCGATCTGGTTCTCAATCCCGACGAAATCGTCGCCGAAGAGATCGCCAGAACCGTGGCGTACTCAACCTCGCAAAAGCTGGAAGATTTTTCTCATCGACACATTCGAGCGATGACGATAGAGCTTCCCTTTAAATCGGAATTTATCGGTAAGGCGATGGTCGATTTAGCCTTTAATCGAAAGTATCACGTCCTTATCGGGGCTGTCATACGAGACGATCGAGTCTTTGTTCCCAAGGGAGATTTTTGCATAGAACAGGGCGATAAGCTCTTTGCGATCGGAGCGATAGAGAATATTCACCGCTTTTGTACCGACGTTCTGGGGAATGTAAAAAAGGTCAAGAAAGTCTTTATCGTCGGCGGAAGTCACCTCACAATCTTTTTGACGAAGTACCTTCTCAAGATGAAGATCGCGGTCAAAATTATGGATCAAAACGAAAAGAAATGCGAGAAATTGACCCAGCTACTCCCCAAGGCCGCCATCTTAAAAGGAGATGCCACCAATGAAAAGGTACTGCGAGAAGAGCAAGTTCAGCACATCGATCTCTTTTTCGCTTTAACCAACGAGGATGAGCAAAATCTCTTCTCCGCTCTGATGGCGAAACAGTTAGGGGCGAAACAGGTTGTTGTTAAAATTTATCAAACAGGAATTCGTCAAGAGATATTTAACAACATTAATATTGACAGTATCGTCCGTCCCCACGTCTCTTTGGCGAATCGAATCCTGCGCTTTATTAGCGGAGGAGATGTTCAGACCCTCTTTAAATTTGCCGATGATCGCATCTCTATTCTTGAGTTAGAACTCGATGAAAACTCCCCCTATCAAGGGGAGACGCTTCGCATGATATCTCTACCAGAGAATTCAATTGTCGCCCTCATCACCCGATCGGGCAAGACGTTTGTTCCCACCGGAGATGATACTCTTCGGGCTGGGGATACGATTATTATGATCACCACCAAAGAGGATTTAGCCGAGGAGAAGAAGAAAACTCTCTGGGGGACTCTCTTTCATCTAATTCGGAAATTTTAATCCTCTTCTGCGACAGACCGTCTCTCAAAAATCGATTTTAGAGAGTCACGAAGAGATTTTTAAAAGATCTCTAAGAGAACTTCCTTAGATTTTTTTTTAACAACGTCTCTGTTTAAAACGTTCTCTTTACTTTTCCTAAAAAGAAGATACAATTAAAAAATGGTACCTCTCCTAACTCGATCTGAGGAAAGATCTAGTTAGAAATGATTTTTTAGAGGTGTTAAGAGGGGGTGGTTGTCGATAAAAGACTCTTTCTGGTAGAGTTTCTCGTCGATCTGTCGAAGTGTCGATCGGTCTTTTTAAAAGTCTCTGCCAAACTCCTTTTAAGACTTAGTTTTTCGAATTTTCCTTTTGAGGAGTTTTTTGTGTGAGTGCTGAACCTGAAGAAGATAAATCAAAAGAACCAGAGGATGAACTCTCGGCAAGAATTCCTCTTCCTGACGAACTTTTCCCATCTACGCCACTTGAGATCTTTGATGACGAGGCTTACTACCCAGATCTCGTCGGCTATCTCGATGATAAAGCGAAAGAGTTTAATCTTTTAATTAATAAGTATTTTAAGACACAAGATCAGACAGAGAAGCAGGGGCTGGAGAGACGATTGCTCGGATTTCGTCAGATTTTGTGGCAATCTATCTGGAAAGATCCCAATTTTCCCCTCGATTCAAAAGAGTCTCTCTCTACCCGTTATAGCGTGGTTCACCCCAAATTGTTAGGAAAAGAGGGGCTAGAAAAATTACGAGGGGTCTTTCTTGAGCCACAAACAGATACCCCTATCTACTACCTCGACGAGTGGCTTCGACTCATAAAAAAGGGGGCTGTTCGTTCTCTTAACTCGGATGACGACGGAGGGGACGGCGGCGGTAGCTCTGCCGTAGAGCAACTAGAAGGTGCCTTGGAAAGAAAAGAAAACCTTGAGGAGAAAGTCGCTAAACTAAAAGATAAGGCCTTGGAGGTCTTAAAAAATAAACACTCTCTTCTGGGTGATGTGCTAGAAGGTGTTCGCTCGATAAGCGATGAAGATTTTGATGGGGGAGGCCCAGATGAGATCGTTGAAGCCTTTAACGAGAGTGATCTTGGAGTGGTTAAGGGGTGCATTCATAAACTACAAGAAGTACTAAAAGTAAATCAAACACACGAAGCAGCGAATGAAAAAGCCAGAGAGGAGGAGAGTGAATTTAACGAACTTCTCGTCCAGATTGAAGAGTTAGAAATTGATGCCGAAGAGGAGAGAAAAGAGGCGGAAGATTTTCCTGAAGCTATGTCTGATGATATAGATGATGATATAGATGATGAGGTAGAAGAACAGGAAGAGAAAAAAGCACAGGGGGGCGGAGGATCTGGCGGAGGTAACGCCGTTGTTAAAGAGGTTGAAAATGCGATTCAACTAATAAAGATGACAGAAGGTCCCACGGGGAATCGATTTCCCTTCTTGGTGGGGACTTTAATGCCAGGAACGAAGGATCAAAACTGTTTTCGTGAGGTACTTGCGAAGGAGATCTATGACCTCGAAGAGATCCAACCAAAGATATTTGTTCGAAACTATCGACGAAAAGAGAGCCGTGTTCTTCCCTATTTTATTATCGTTCCCTCTTACGGGCCTCGTGGAGTCTGTTGGGAGCCTCTTGATCCAAAGGATAAGGCGACAGGACGGGGCGTGATTGCGATGCCTCTCTGGGCTCAGAATGTTCAGGCGGCTCTCCTCGTTGCTATGGCGGACTACTGCTGGCAGGTTGCGAAGGAATTTTTAGGGCCGTACTGGTTGCAAGAGGGGTTGACGGGAGAGTACTGTCGTATTTTAATGAAGGAGAAGGTGAAGGGAGATCAGAGGAGACACTTTATTCCGAACTATATTTTATGGGTCACGAAGGAGTCTAAAGGAGTTCAAAAACTAACGAAAGATGTCCGTGACGTTTTTTGGAGATACCTCCCTTTTTCTGAGGAAGTAAAGGATGATTTGGCTGCCCAGTCTCCTTTGTACTCGGACTTGAGACGGTTGGACAAAAATAGAGAAAAACGGGATAAAAATAAGTAGAAAATCAGAGTTCCTTTAAAGCGTAGTTTTCACAAATAGGGAAGGGTACCTCTCAAAAGTTGATTTTAGAGGTGTTCTTTAGAAAATAACGAAGATACTTTACCGAATTGGGAGACTAAAAACGGAGTTTGGCTAAGATTTAAGATGAAGCGAAATGAGTCTTTTCGCGAGAACGCCACGACTTAGGATTGATAAAAAAATCGAGAGAGAGATGAAAAGAGGTCTTTAAAGGTGAAGATCTCTTCTCTTCTCCCCTTTAGAATCGTACCAAAAATTTAAAAGAGTGACGTTTTGAGACTTTTTCTCTCACTTAAACACGTCGTTAGAAAGAAAAGTTATAGAAAAAAGGGTATTAATGTCGAAGATTCTTACTAGAGGACTCCTCTAAAAAGTCGATTTCAGAAAATAATGAAGAGATTTTTTTAGTCTTAGTGTTGAAAACGGAGTTTAGCCAAGATTTACCAAGGTGCTAAATGAGTATTTCAGTGACGATGGATTGGCAAAAAATCTCGAGTTAGAGATGAAAAAGAGTTTTTGAGAGATCCCTCTTAGTGAACTGAAGAATCGAAAAGATAAAGAGTGGGTTTGACCTGTGAGTGAAAATACATTTAAAGTACTTAATTTCAAGGCTGGAAATTATGTCGTAGTCGCTGGACAGCAGCTGGATTATTTCTACATAGTTCACTCTGGTCTGGTTAAGTGTTCCACGGCGGGAAGTGAGACGGAGAGCGCTCTAAAATCGGGTGATTTTTTTGGATTGGAGGCGTGTCTCATGAGTACCTCTTCCGAAGAGACAGCGTTTGCTGAGACCGATAGTGTTCTCATCTGTGTCACGCAGGGGACGTTTAT
>CAZATZ010000163.1:0-4357 GCA_964488175.1 uncultured Spirochaetales bacterium | reverse complement strand
ATAGATGTTGGAATAGATCTCGTGCCATTTTAAAAAAGGACCTCTTCGCCATGAAAATCTTTATTATCCCCGACTCTTTCAAAGGCTCTCTCGACTCTGATGAGGTGGCAACGCTGATCGAAGCTGGGGTTCTTCGAGTCTTCCCCCAAGCAAGTATCGAGAAACAGGCGATAGCCGATGGGGGAGAGGGAACCGTTCAGACCCTTGTCAATTCCCTCTCTGGTAAGTTTTATCGTGATACGGTGAACGATCCGCTACACCGTCCTGTCTCTGCAGAGTGGGGTGTTGTCGGAGATACGGCTCTCATCGAGATGGCGAGTGCCAACGGGCTTCCCCTTCTAAAAGACTCCGAGCGAAACCCCCTCTATACCAGCACGTACGGAACGGGGGAGCTAATCTCTAAAGCTCTCGATCGAGACGTAAAGACGATCTTTTTGGGTCTGGGGGGAAGTGCGACGAATGACGCAGGGATAGGGATGATGCAAGCCCTCGGGGTTCGTTTCTTTGATAGTGCTGGCAAGGAGCTTGAACGGGGCGCTCAGTATATTGAGATGATCGACTCTTTTGATGAGAGTGGTTGTGATCCACGTCTCTCTCAAGTCAAAATTGTTGGGCTTTGTGACGTTCAAAACCCTCTCTTGGGTGAGTTAGGAGCGACGAACGTCTTCGGCCCTCAGAAGGGGGCTGATGAAAAAATACGGACTCGCCTAGAGTCTAGTTTTACCTCGATGCTTGAGACGCTCGATACCCGCAGAGGTGATACTCGAGCCAGAGAGGTGAGTACCACTCTCGGTGCTGGTGCGGCGGGAGGTCTCGGGTTTGGTCTGTGTTACTGGTTAAAAGGGGAGTTAAAATCGGGGATTGAGACGATCTTAGATCTCGTCGATTTTGACAAACGGATAGAGGGGGTTGATCGTATCTTGACGGGAGAGGGGCGCATCGATGGGCAGTCGGTCTTGGGTAAGGTAGCCGTAGGGATCGCCAAACGGGGGGAGAGATCCTCCGTTCCGACGGTGGCTGTTGTCGGCTCTCTCACAGAAGATGCCCATAAGGTCTTTGATCACTCTATCGCCTCCATCGTCTGTGCCATTCCTAAACCGATGAATCTAGAAGAGGCGATTCGTGAGAGTCGTCAAAATATCCCAGACTCCGTTGAAAGAGCGATGAGATTGATTAATGTAGGAAAAAAAATGAATGAAGGAAAATGAAAAAATCTTAATCGTTTACAATACGAAAAAAGAGCGGGCGCGGGAGCTTCTGCATGAAATAGAGGAGTATCTTAAGGAGAAAAAGATCTCCTTTGATCTCTTTGCCGTTGTTGACAACAATTTTCTTTTACCCTCTTTTGATTACTCGCTTATGATCGTTCTCGGAGGCGATGGGTCGGTTCTCTCGGTCGCCTGCCAAGAGCATGATCTCCCTATTCTCCCTATTAACGCTGGTTATCTCGGGTTTATCTCGGGGGTAGCCCCCCATGAGTGGCAGGATATCTTTGAAAAATACCAAACGGGTCAGATTAAGGTTCAAGAGCGTCAAGCGATCGTCGTGAAGGTCTTGCGGGAGGGGAAGACCCTCTTTCGTAAGAGAGGGTTGAATGACGTCATCATCAAGGGAAGCGGTCGCCCGAAACTCATCGACCTGCACATCACTCTCGAAGATGACGAGTCGGCTCAGTACCGCTGTGACGGGTTGATCTTCTCTACCCCCACCGGTTCGACGGCGTACTCTCTCTCGGCGGGAGGGCCTATTCTCTATCCGACGATGACTGGTATTTTACTAACCCCTTTAGCCCCTTTCTCCCTCTCCAATCGCCCCGTCATTCTTCCCGGTTCGCACAAGATAACCCTCCGTGTCAATCATCAAGAGGAACCAGTTCTTGTCAGCGTCGACGCTCACGAATCGTATGAAATTACCGGAGAGGATACCGTTCATATCTGCTCCTCAGATCGTCCTGTTCGTTTAATCCTCTCTCCTAAAACCCATAATTTTTACGACGTCCTCCGACTCAAGCTGGGGTGGCGCGGAGGAATCCATGCTTAGGAGCATTACCGTCAAGAACTATATTCTCTTAGAAGATTCTACGATTCAGTTTGACGACCATTTTAACACTCTTACGGGTGAGACGGGGGCGGGAAAATCTATTCTTTTAGGAGCTATCTCGCTTCTTCTGGGAAAACGACCTCCCGCTCACTGCATTCAATCGGGTAAAGATGAGGCGATCGTCTCCGCCGAGTACTCTCTAGAGGGAGAGTCCGAACCATCACAGTGGCTTTTAGAGAGGGGGTTTTCTCTTGAAAACGAGGTCGTCTTACGGAGGATCTGCCGAAGAGAGGGGCGGAGTAGTGCCTATATTCAGGGGCAAAGCGTCACTCTAAGTGAACTACAGACCTTTAGTTCACTTCTCTTTGATCTGCATAGTCAGCACGAAAACCAGTCCCTCTTTCTTCTGCCAAATCAACGAAGGGTCTTAGACGGGTACGCCGGATTGGGGGATCGTCTCAGCGATTATGAAGAGCGGTATTTTCAATTAAAATCTTTGCGACAAAAGAGAGAGGAACTCAAGAGAAAAGAGAGGGAGACGGAGGAAAAGAGAGAGCTGTACCAATTCGCTGTCAACGAGATTGAAGAGATGCAACTTCAAGAGGGTGAAGAGGAGGAGTTAGAGAGTCAGATATCGCGTCTCTCTAGCTGGCACAAGCGAAAAGAGAGCTTGACGAAACTCGAAACCCCCCTCTTGCAGAGTCTGAGTTCTCTGCAAGAGGCGACAGGCTCTTTAGAAGAGCTGTGCCTGATCGATAAGAAGTTAACCCCCGAGAGAGATCGCCTACTCTCTCTCTATTATGAGATGCAAGATATCGTCCAATCCCTCCCTTTTGAGGAGGCGAACGACGTGATTCGTGAGGAGGATCTACAGAGTCAGTTGGATAATTTGCAGCAGAGAGGGAAGGTGATTCAACAGCTAAAGAAAAAGTATGGAGATAGTATTCCTGAGATCTTGGCGTATAAAGAGAGGGTTCTCTCTGAGTTAAAAGAGCTTGCGAGAGGGGATGAGGAGTCCCAACAAGTGATCGCCGAGATCTCCCGATTAGAGAAAGAGGTAGGTCAAATCGGTGATTATTTAAGCGTAAACCGCCGAGAAGCGGCGGTAAAGTTGGCGACTCCCTTGACCCAGAGACTCTCTTTTTTAGGAATGGAGGGGGCCTCTTTCTCGATTCAAGTCGATGAGATCAAGGGTGAGTCGGGTAATCCGGCGTATACCCCTTCTGGAAAAGATAGGGTCGAGTTTCTTCTCTCCCCCCACCCTGGGCAGCCCCCTTTGAGATTAAATGAGATAGCGTCTGGGGGAGAGATTTCGAGAGTTATGTTGGCTTTAAAGAGTCTTTTTGCCGATACTCATACCGATAGAACCCTTATTTTTGATGAGATCGATACGGGTGTCGGGGGAAAAATCGCAGTAGCGGTAGGTAGCGAGTTAAAAAGGTTATCAAAGAAAAATCAGATCATCTGCATCACTCACTTAGCGAGTATCGCCAGTCAGGCGCAGTCCCACTTGAGAGTGGTTAAAGAGAGAAGTCAAGAGAAAACGATCGCAAGAATCGAACGGATTGAAGGGGAGTCTCGCGTTCAAGAGATAGCTAGGATGCTCTCGGGAGAGTCGAGTGAGGAGCACTCTTTACGCCACGCCCAGTCACTTCTAAACAGAGGAGAATCATGACTATGTCTAACAATCTTCAAGCACCCTTTCTTCACCGCATCGCCCAATTTCAAGAGTCTCTCTCTTCGTTACGGGGAGAGTTAGCGCGAAAAATTTCTACGGGGAAGATCTCTTCTCGTGATAGATTAATGCTATCGATTCAAATTTTTTCGTACGAGTTCGGAATCTACCAGAACCATTTGGAGATGTCGAGCGTTCTACCTAGTCGCGCCTTACAAGAGCTTTATAACGCCTCTGTTGTTCTTTTGGGAGAGTTTGAGCATCTTGTTCCTATCACATACGGGGTTGATTTTGATGAGAGTAAGGAGTTGCGGAAGAGTAAGAGTATTCCTTTTGATAAAGAATTAAACTATTTAAAGACTCTCGCTTTTTATTTTGATACGTTGCGATTTTACGCTAAAGGGAATCGAATTGAGAGTGTCGTTGATGAAAACTTTGTCAAATTTAAATGGTTTGCGTATAACACGACTGATTTTCTCAAATTGGGTGCGATGAACGATCCAGTTCTTGCGGATTTTCCCTTTGTGAAGCGATACTACCTCTTTATGGAACGCCTTCTTAAGGAGAGTTACTCAAAGAATCGAAAATACTACGACATGACCAAGAAAAAACCCTATCTCTACAACTGTAGCAATGACATTA
>CAZATZ010000162.1:0-4392 GCA_964488175.1 uncultured Spirochaetales bacterium | reverse complement strand
CCCCTCCTACGAATCAATTATCAAACTTTGACCTAATCAGTCCATTTGGCCCCCGTGCCCATAAAGTTGTCGATTTATTTGTACCTGCTGGAAGCAAGTCTTTATATGACTCTTCATCTGGTGTTAAATGGAGCGATTACTTTACCAATATTACTGAAAAATCGTAGATTCGTTATACTTTAGAGGTAAGCCCCAAGTAAGTAGCTTGGGGTTTTTTTATGCTTGTGTGATCACTACGTAATACGTGGGGATGGAGTTGGATACGGTGGCTTTGTTTATCGGCACGGTGGCAGAGTGTAAATACGGCTAGGGAGAGATTGAGCGAAGAGTCGTCTTTATCGATAATTGATCAGTAAGTTTATGATCCATTCTTGAATCGAGCAGTTCGACTCTCTCACTTCCTCTCGACAACTCCTTTTTTTTGGGTATAATAAACCTCTTATTATCTATTTGTTGTGTTATTTTAACTCTGTGAAAAGGGGGAGTGTTGATGGGAAGCGATGAGAAGAGGCGTCTTATTTTAGAGAGCCAAGAGAGCGTAGATTCGTACCTTCGCGAGCGAGGGGTTCTCCCTGAGACGCTCGATAGAAAATCTCTTTTAGAGACCTTTCTCCAAGAGATGCAGAGGGGATTACAGGGAGAGACCTCCTCCCTTCCGATGATTCCGACGCATCTCTCACCCCCTACCGAGCCACTAGAACGAAATCGACCCGTTCTCGTCTTGGACGCTGGAGGGACGAACTTACGCAGTGCCATTTTTACTCTCGATTCTCAGGGATACCCGCATTTTGAAAAGATAAAAGAGGAGAAGATGCCGGGAATGGAGAGAGAGGTGAGTAAGGCGAACTTTTTTGACACGATCGCCGATCACTGTGATGAGTCCTCCCTCTCCGAGGGGATGGATATTGCGTTCTGTTTCTCGTATCCGACGCAATCGACTCCCCAAAGAGACGGAAGACTACTCTTTTTTTCTAAGGAGATCAAAGCCAAAGAGGTTGAAAATTCGTTGATTGGCGAGGAGTTGCAAAAGAGTCTTACTCGCCGAAAATCCGGATTTAAGGGACGAATTACCCTTCTCAACGATAGCGTGGCAACTCTCCTCTCGGGGTATGCGAGACCCGACGCCTTTGAGTTTGATGATTTTATCGGAGTGATCCTCGGAACGGGAGCGAACTCGAGCTACCAAGAACACAGCGGGGAGATCGTCTCTCTTGGTACGGGTGGCACGGGAGCGATGGGGTCCGCTAATTCAAAGATGTTGGTGAATTTGGAACACGGCTCTTTTACCCACTTTCCTCAAGGGGTTGTCGATAAAGAGTTTATCCTCTCGACGCAGGATCCCACGCGGTATCGATTTGAAAAGATGACCTCTGGAGGGTACATCGCCGCTTTGGTAAAGGCGTATCTCAAAGATGCCAGCGAGCATAACCTCTTCTCTCTGGAGTGTGTAAACCAACTTCAAAGCGAATGTTTGAGTGAAAAGTCTGCTCTAGATATTCGAGCGATCGATGAATTTATGAAACACCCTCTCTCTTCCAAATCTCTCGCCCTCTTCTCGCAGAAAGAGAGCGATAATCTACGAATACACCATCTTTTTTCTCGGCTCATTGAACGGGCGGCTATCTACGTTGCGATTAGTAATGCGGCGGTTCTTCTCAAGAGTGGGGGAGGGGTTTCGCCTCTCAAACCCGTGGGATTTGTCCTCGACGGATCGGCGTTTCACGGGTATAGAGATTTCCCGTATCTAGTTCGTCGAGAGATGGATGATCTCTTAAAAGGTGAGTTCACCCGATACTACTCTTTCTTGAGTCTAGAAAGAGCCCCGATGGTCGGAGCGGGCATTACCGCTCTTCGGTATCAAAAAAGTGATTCCTAGAGGGTTGGCTTTTTAGGAGTGGGGGTGTCTTGAATTCAAATATGGTAGGGTCTCTATTTCAAAGATCTTAAAACATTTGAAAGTGCAATTCTATCGATAAGATCGACGGGACGTCCCTCTAAGAATTGTCTTAGTCCCGGCTCTATCTCCCCGTAGGTAATAACGACGGCTCTCTCTTGATTGAGCAGAGAGATAATAGAGGTGATGTCGGATATTTTTAGAACTTCCACTGCCGATCGCTTGAAAATAAAGAGAATCGTTTCAGAATGCTTTCTAGACTCTAATTGGACCGTCATTTTTGCCTCTTGGGCACCGGGATCTACGTCAAAATTTTCCACATGAAGAACGGTACCTTTATAGAGAGCGGTAATAATTTTTTGGCAAACGATGCTTACTTTCTCGGGGGCTCCAGAAACATAGTCATAGATCGCAGAATTCTCAGCCATCTCTCGATACTGTTCGATCAGAATCTCTACATTTTTATAATTAGGCTGGTTAACATAGATCTCTTGCAAGAGAGTGACCGCATCCTCCACCATTCTTTCTTCCAGAAGACAGAGTGCCAAGCGGTATCGAATCTCTAAGGTACTCTCCTCTTCGACTTTAACCAGAGGTTGAATTCGAATACTCTTTTGATAGAGAGAAATCGCTTTGGCCTGATCCCCTCTTCTCGATAAATTTTCGCCCTCTAGCATTGCCGCTTTTGTTGTCCACTCTGGATCATTCACAAGGGGGGATAGATAAGCGTCGATGTTTCTCTGCATTCCACTCGTTTGATGTATAGAATCAGCCATGGCAAAGTTTAGTTCTGAACTTGAGCTGACCGCCAATTCCTCTTCAAGTTGTGGTATGGCACGAGCGTACTCTCCAGCGTAGTAAAGTCCTAATGCCCAATAATAGCGGACTCTATCATAGTATTTGGGCTGACGTTCCAAGATAGCAAAGTTGTTCATCGCCTCCCCGTAATTTCCCTCTAAGAAAGCGAGTTTTCCTTGGAGAAAGGTCACTTCTGGGTTTTGGGGGATAACCTTCTGGCAAACATCTATGAGATTCTTCGCCTTGGGTATATTTCCTTTTTCAACAAGGGCTATCGAAAAATTCAGTAGGTGTAAAGCGTTCTCGGAAGAACTGCCGCTTTTCTCAAGAGCATTATTCTTTTCAAGCTTCGTGTAGATGGTGTAGGCATTCGCATAATCGCCGATTTGTGAATAGAGAGCGGCGAGTCTAAGTTGGTATCTAGAGGCACGAGGAAACTTTTGCATTAATTTCAGATTCTTTTCGATATCTTTCTTTGGGGTTTCTGAGATATAATGGGCGGAGGAATTTTTAGAGGCTGAGGTATCGAAGAGATTGTCAAGAAGATTCTTTTTTTGCGCATCTCTTCTTGCTTGATGGTTCTTCGTGTCTAACACAGACCCTACGCTCTCATTTCTCGATATTAATCGAACAAGTAAAAGAACGAAAATTGAGAGAGAAAGAACTGCGATAAATACACTAGACATAATACTCGATTCCCTACATTTGAGAAGGATGATTTTATGGGTATCTCAAAAAAAACTCTTTGTCATTTCTAACTTGATATTTTCTGAAATCGACTTTTTAGAGGTACCCTTAATTTAAGAACTCAATCTATTGTTAACAACGATGTGTCTGTATATGTTTCAGACAGAGACAAGCTTCACATTTTTCACAGTATCGAAAATCGGTTTCAAAGCCTTCTTCGGCACTTAAACCACACTCTGCACACGTTCGTTTTTTCTCTTCTCGAATTAAATTTTCGGCTTGGTTAAATTTTACTTTAATGGATTTTCTTTGTTGCTGGAGTCTTCGCTCTTGAAGAGGAAGAATAAAACCGAGCATTAAGATAACGGCGAGGTACCCAGGTAGAAGAAAAATAATCAACCTCGGTTGTTGATAGACGCGGAACAGGTCAAAGGCGATATAGAGGTACGCCATCCATCGTGCTTTGACAGGGATGATAAAATAGAGCAAGAACCGAGTATCTCCCATTAAAAAGGCGAAGGCGATAAGAGTACTGGTGAAAATAAATTGATTGGTAAAGAGAGCTTGGGGGAAAAAGAAGGCGGGTAAGAGTGTTAAGATGTACCCTAGAAAAATAAAGAGAGTGTATAGTTTGTCACCCCATCGATTCTCTAGCTGAGTTCCACAAAAATAGAGGAAGAGAAAAGAGATAACTTGAAAAATAGGATTTCCCGAAAATTTCGGTAAAAAAAGGAAGGTGGCGAGTCGGTACCACTGGTTGTTTTTGATGACTAAGAGACCGTTTAAAAGAAAAATATTTTCAGGAACGTGAGCAAACTGAGTAAAGACATAAACAAAAACTTGAGAAAAAACTAGTATTTTGGTCAGATAGGGAATTGAGAAAAAATGAATCCCAGTGGGATGTTGAAAAAAAGGTTGAGACATTGGGGTATACTACAAAATCCCCTTTGTTTTTGCAATATATCGCCCATGAATTATAAGAGTAAAAAAATAAAAATCGAATGAATTAAAAA
>CAZATZ010000161.1:0-4498 GCA_964488175.1 uncultured Spirochaetales bacterium | reverse complement strand
ACCACAAGAACCACAAGAACCACAAGAACCACAAGAACCACAAGAACCACAAGAACCACAAGAATCGCAAGAACCACAAGAGTCTCAGGAATCGCAAGAACCTCAGGAGTCGCAGGAGCCAGCAGCAACGCAAGGATTGGAGTTAATGGATGAGAAAGAGGGGGTTCATTTCTTGCCTAATGACTTCGATGAACTTTATGGGTTAATCGATGTCATGCTTGAAAATGTTTCTCCCGCTGTTAAAAAAGAGTTAGAGAAAAGAAATCTAACTCCTCTTCTTGAGAAACTAAAAGAGACCATCGACTCCTAATCGGAACTTTATTGATGGGTACCTCTAAAAAACTCTTTTTCAGTTCTAACTCGATCTTTCTTGCCAATCCTGCGTCACTGAAATACCCATTTAGCACCATGACAAATCTCGGCGAAACTCCGTTTTCAGTTCCTTGCCTTACCAAAAAATATCTTCGTTATTTTCTGAAATCGACTTTTTAGAGGTACCCTGATGCAATTTGTAGAGAGCCGAGAGGGTTATACCGTCGTAAAAATTGAAGAGCGATGGTTACACTCCCCTTACCGTCCCCTTCTTGAAGCGAGACGCTTTGTTACTCAAAAGAGTTCTTGGAGTGGGTGTTCTCTCTTTATCGTCATCGATATCGGACTCGGATTTCTCTCAACAGCCATTCGCGAGAGTTACCCCCAAGCCAAAATTGTAACGATAATCCTTAACAGAGAGTGTTACGAAAAAAGTTCTCTTCCCCCAAAGGAGCCCCATTTTTTTTACGAGGGAGAAGAGAGTTCCCTCCAAGAATTTCTTTTCACTCATATCGATGAGATCGATACGTTATCCCAAGAGATCGTCCACTGGAAACCGACAGAAGAACTCTTTCCCCTTCAAAACCGCAACCTCTACCAATCACTTCTCAAAATCCTTGAACTTCTGAGCAGAAATCTCTCTACCACCCGAGGATTTGGTTCAAGATGGTTTTCCAACACCGTCAAAAATCTATGTTTAAGAGAGAGCTTTTACCAACTCCCTTTCCCCCTCAATTTCAAGGAACAGGAGAGAGTCGTGGCGATTGTTGGTTCAGGGCCCTCTCTACGAAAAGGGGTCGACTGGCTTAAAAGAAATCAGCACCAAATCGATATACTCGCCCTCCCCTCCTCGCAAGAAGCTCTCATTAAAGAGGAGATTATTCCAAAATTTGTCATTAGTACCGATGCGGGCTACTGGGCAAAACGCCACTTCGACTCCCTCCTCGCCCTCCCCCCAGAACGAGAAAAAAGCTGGGTAATCGCCCCTCTTCTCGCCGCTCTCCCCGCTTCATTAGAGAGACAGATTCCCTTTTCGACCAGCAACCAGATCGAGTCAATTCTCCGAGATCGTTTAGAGTGGCAGACTCCCTTTCTCGCCGAAAACGGAACCGTCATGGGGAGTGCCATCGATTTTTGTCGCAGGCGATATCGAACGCTCATTCTCTTCGGATTTGATCTGGGATTTGACGATTTACACTCTCACATTACCCCCTCGACGAGCGAAGGGGTGTTACGTCGTCGCAGTACCTCTCTCTCTCCTCTCTTAAACCAGTTCTTTCGTTTTAAAATGGAACACGATCACGCAGAGGGTTCCTTGAACGTCTACGCCTCTTGGTTTCAAAGAGAAAAAATCACGAAACAGGGAGAGTATCGATTCGCCCCCTCATCCGTTGATTTAGAGAGTTTTACTCCACTGACTCAAGAGAGAGAACTAGACGTATTTCTCAAGCACTCCTCCCCCCCCACCCCTCAGCCCCAACTGATTTTAAACGACTCTATCTCTAGTCGCCGTCAACTGGTTCGCTCTCTTCTAAACGAGTGGCGGAAAAGACCGATAGAGGAAGAGGTTCCCCACCTTCTCTACTTTTTAGCGACCGATTCTTTTATCGAGGCACAGAGAGAACGGGACGGGGAGAAACGAAAAAAAAAGATGGCGGACGTGACGGAGGAGAGTCGAGTTATCCTGCGAAACTGGGAGTCTTTTCTCGATGAGTAACTTAACCCCTCTCTTTTTTCAAAATCTGGAAGCTCTTCGCAGACGGATACCCATCCTGCCCCCCTCACTCTTAGAAGATAGACCTTTTTCAAAAAGACTATCTCGTGAACCGACTCGCAGAGGAGAGGATACTTCAACCTTAACACTGCAGAAAGGAGAGAAAAAAAGTTTCCTACACTCCCTCTACGACCCTATTTCCGAGGCGAAAAACCAAGCCAAGAGGTTAGAATCTGGAAACACACTGATCTTGCTAGGGTGGTCTCTCCCCTACCTCTGGGATCTCCTCTTAGAGAACCAAGAGAGAAGACGGGCCGAAAAAAGAGGCGAACAACTTATCTTTATCGTTGAGCCAGACCCCCTCTTTTTAAAAGAGATTCTTGACCTATATGATTTTCGCCCCTACCTCAACCATCCCTCCCTCTCCTTTCTTCTCGCCGACACAGCCGAAGAACTCCTCTCTCTCATTCACAAAGAGATCCCACAAAAAATCCCTGGACTCTTCTTAGACCCCCTGCTCTCTTTTGTCTCACCCAGTCGACTTCAGTATCAGCCTGAAATCTTTTCTCTTCTCCAAAAAGGGATAGGACAGATTCAAAAGAGCGTACAGAGTGACTCCCAGACGCAAGCACACTTAGGCCGTCAATGGAACCTCAATATTTTAAAGAATATCCAAGAACTCTCTAGCGATTCCCCCCAGATATCCTCCCTTCTAGAGAGCGACGAACTCGCTCTCGTAGCGGCTGGGCCCTCCCTTGAGACCCAACTTTCAGAACTCAAACAAGAGAGAAGAGTTCTCTGTTGCGACACGGCTCTCCCCTTCTTGCGAAATCAGAAAATCGACGTGGAAGGAGTTTTTTGTATCGACACTCAAATCTACAGTTACCACCACTTTTTAACCCACACAGAAGAGAGTCCGACCTCTTCCCCTCTCTTCTTCTTCGACAGAACCACCAACGCCGGACTCATTCGAGCGGTGAGAACGAGTCCAAAGAGAAAGGGCGAGATTCACTTCTTGAGTAATCCCCACCCCCTTCTTCAGTACCTCGGATTCGCAACCTCAGAAAAAACGGGGAGTAACGTCCTTCTCGCCGCTCTTCATTTTCTCAATCAAAAGAGACCCAAAAAGATTCGAATTTACGGGTTAGATATGGGGTATATCGAGACAAAAATGTATCCGCGAGAGACCTATCTCTACTCTTTTTTCTCCAACAGGAGCAACCGTTTAACCCCGCTAACTCAGAGCTTTTACCACTTTTACCAGACCCAAACCTCCCCCTCTTCATCCGAAATAAGACTTCTCTCCGGCTCCGTACTGACGATTTCCGCCAAATTGGAGGACGCCCGAAGAGAGCTAGAGTACCAACTAGAAGAGATAACGGAGGAGGGAGGGATCGACTGGAACGAGAGAGGGCGAAATTCATCGGGGTACCTAGAAACTCCGCACGAACTCTCTCTCATAGGAGAAGAGTCTCAGAAAGGGTTCTCTCTCCCAACCTCTTTTAGGGAAGAAAAACTCTCTCTTTTAGAGATGTACTATCAAGAAATAAAGGAGTTAGCTGAAGAGTATTCGGGACAAGAAGTAAAATCATACAACACGTTGTACGAAACATTCAAGAACGCTCAAACCAAACGGAAAAATACTCTTCTTACCCTCCTTCCTCTGACTCACTACTACCACAAGGCCACCAACGTATCACTCGAGTTGGCGATGAAAAAATCTATCGACGAACAGCAAAGACTCCTAGCCCACCTTTTAGAAAAAAAGAGGAGCGAGAGGGGGAATCCCTGAAAATTCCCCCACCTAAAGACGAGGTCTGGCGAGGTAGGGGTTCCATCTGTCGTCGAACAAGTACGCTCGCACCTTCTCTCTCGAAGTCGCTATCGTTACCGCTGAACATCGTATTCCGCCAATACCGGCACAGAAATGTCCTCCGCCTTTTTTTCCTCACTATCTTTTTATTTACATGGATTGTATAATTATTGACAACAAAAAAGACTCAGCGTTATTTCCTGAATACAAGGTAGGGTACCTCTAAAAAGTCGATTTCAAAAAATCTTTCAAGAGAGTAGATTGTTTTACTTTAACTTGACTTAGAAAATTATCTCAGTTAAAGTACGAAAGACTTCAAGGTTCTCTTAGAATAGACGAAAAAAAATCTTCCAAAATCCCTTTTTCACGCAAGAAATTCAAGGGGTATTTTTGCTTAAAGATAGGATAAAATAGACTCTAAATATGATAAGATTTTTCAAAAGAATCTTCTTTCTCTTCTCTCTTCTCTCTTCTCTCTTCTCTCTCAATGCTCAAGAGGACGAAGAGTTATTAGACAATGCAGATAGCTTATTCGATAATACTCTTCAATTTGACGATATTGAGGATGTCGAAGAGGATGATTCCCCAGAGGGAACAGGAACAAAACGGGAAACGAGCGACCTCTTAGGTAATGTGAGACAGAAAGGTGTCTCGTTTGG
>CAZATZ010000160.1:0-4565 GCA_964488175.1 uncultured Spirochaetales bacterium | reverse complement strand
TAAAGAACCGCTACCAATGCTGCGACAACCACAAGGTTGATAATAATTTGTAATACTTCCATATTCTCTCCTCCATTTTTTACGAAAATAAAATAAAATAATATTGTATCTTAAGAGTATCGACGTGACAATAAAAATACTATAGGATATCGTCATTTTTTTATCCGACTTACATATCAAGAAATTTATATTGATAGTTATATTGACTTTTTTATTTCGCTTTAATATTGTGAGGATATAAGGAAAACCATTTTTTATGAAATTCGTGTTTAAAAAAAAGTTTTGGATTATATTCACCGCTCTTACCGTTCTCTCTCTTCTCGCTCTCGGGTACTTTTCTTCCACCGCTGGTGCGAGAGCGAACTTTCCCCAAGTGGCGCTCGTTATTCCCTTTAGACACCCCTTGTCTACTTCCTCTCTCTCTATCTTTACACAAAAGATAGAAGAAAAATATCCACAGGTAGATTTTTCTATCCTTGTTATTGAAGAGATCGATGGTGGTATTGAGAGTGTTGTAACGACTTTGAAGAAAAACTCTCCCGATCTTATCGTAACACTCGGTGCTGCTGTAACCCAGAAGATTAATTCTAAGATTATTGATATTCCCACGGTCTTTTTTTTCGTGACAGATCCTGTCCTTAGTGGCCTAACCACACACGTAGAGTCTAATCAGAGAGATGTGGAGAGTGGCGACGTGACTCTCTTGGGAGGGGGTGGGAGCGGGGCTCCTAAAGTCTCTAACCTAACGGGGATTGCTAGCCAAGTAGAGAAGAGTGTTCTGTTTGATTTTTTTCATAAAATCATGCCATTTGAGTCGGTTGGAGTTCTTTATGGATCAAGTACTCTGGGTGATGCGGCGTATCTAAATTCGTATCGCTTTGAACGCATTCAGGAATATTTACAGAGTCGTGGCATTCTTGTTCTTGGGGTAGAGATAAATCATCTCGATGAGATTCCTAAAGCCACGAGAGCCTTAGCTAGTCGAGTTGACGGTTTCTATTTAGGTACGGGTGTAACGATTGAGAGGGAGTTAGCTACCTATGGAAGTGTTACCAAAGAGGTGAAAAAGCCCCTCGTAACCTCTGTTCCAACGAATGCGATAACAGTTGGGAAGGATTTCGTCTTAGGCTCTGGTGGAATTAACTACAACAAAGAGGCTGTCAGAGCAGCCGTTGTGGCCATAAGAATTTTAGGAGGAGAGGCTCCGAGTGAAATCCCCGTCTCTCTCCCACCGATGGAGGATACAGACCTCTACCTTAATGTGGATGTTGCCGAGAATTTAGGGATTGAGGTCTCTGATTCTGTCAAAGAGGAGGCAACTATCATCTATGAAAAGGGAATTTTAACGAGACGGTAACACTCTTAGAGTACCTCTTTCACTTCTAAGTTGATCTCTCTGTCAATCTCGAGACGTCGTTCTCTTCATTTAGCTTCTTGATTAATTTTGACTAAACTTTGTTTCAGTCCCTTCTGTGCCAAGAAATGCCAAGAAATTCTTCGTTATTTTCTGAAACCGATTTTTAGAGATATCCTCAAAAAGTAACGACTCCGCTTTACTCTCGGTTACTCTTTTCCCTCTCGTTTTAGTAAGAAATTTCTCTCTTTTCATCAGAGAGAGAGTCTTCCCAAAAGTAAAAATCTTTGTAGACTCTAATGAGACGTAAGAGGGTAGGTTGATGCATTTAGATGAGTTAAGCAGAGCGGTTCTTGTTCACCTTTGTGATGGGCGAAAATCGTTTAAAAAGATAGCCGATATCGTCGGAGTCTCCGAGAATACGGTAAAGACTCGTGTCAGGCGAATGCAGGAGTCGGGCCTTTTGAATATCTCCGCTTTTATTAATCCTGATCAATTAGAGAACGCCTACCTCATCTATATGGGGGTCTCTCTTCGTCGTTGTAACTATACCGATGTCGCTCAAAGAGTCTCAAAGTTAAAGAGTGTTACCTCCGTGGCTATTGTCACGGGACGGTACGATTTGATGGTAACAGTTCTCTTAAAAGAGCACGACAATCTTCTGGACTTTATTCAGGAAGAGTTGAATGATATCGAGGAGATAGAGCATTTAGAGAGCTTTGTCTCTCATCGTGGATTTAACCTTTCAGCCCCCGCTGCCGTCGTAGGAGAGGAGCATTTTGATTGATCCTAATTTTTCATAGAACATCTACCCTTCGATTTATCAGCTTTTTTCTCATCTTCCTCTCCCCCTTTTCTCGTGCGATAGAGTCACAGATTGCCTTTGTCGACTCCTACCTCTTGGGCGAGAGTGTCGAAAACTTTTTGGAATTTGAAGAGGGTTCGAAGGGGGAGAAAAAGAAGAGAGCGTTTCTCTTCGAAGATGATTTAAGCAGAGAAGCTGTTCAACGGGAGTTAGAGTACTATAGCGACCCTCGATTTCATCTATTTCTATCTCTCAATATTCAAAGAAGTTCGCTCTACTTCGACCATTTAATAGAGGCCGCCAAAGAGGCGAACGTTCCACTTGAATTAATCTATCTTCCCGCCATCGAATCGGTTTACGACGTCAATGCGGTCTCTTACCGTGGAGCCACGGGGATGTGGCAGTTTATGCAAAATAGCGTCGATCACGACACGATGACCCTCGATGGGTGGCGTGACGATCGTAAAAATTTTTGGATCGCGACAGACGCCGCTTTTGAGAAGCTAAAGTACAACTATAAAAAATTGGATAACGACTGGCTTTTAGCCTTGGCCGCCTACAATTCTGGATTAACCCGAGTCCGTCGTGTTATACGAGAGACGGGAATCACCGACTTTTGGGGACTCGCTGAAGGGGGACACCTTCCGGGTCAAACGATTCGCTACGTCCCTAAATTTATCGCAATCGCCTCTCTTTTAGCTGATAAAATGCCAGTGGATGAGTACCACATCGAGTGGGAACAGATTCCGCTTGATGTGTCTATTGATCTGGCGGTTCTCAGTCAAGAACTCTCCTTTCCCCGCTCCATTCTCTCCCAAGGAAACGCCGAACTCAATTATCGTATCACTCCTCCCACCCAAGGAGAGAAAAAGGAGAGAAAAAAGAGCGATAAATCCTATCAACTAAAGATTCCCGCTCTTCTGAAAGAGGATGTTCTCTCTCTGTTGGAGGATAATGAAGATCCTCTGTTAAAATTTTTCCCACATAAAGTCCGTCTAGGAGATACTCTCTCCGAGATCGCAGGATTTTATGATATTCCTATGCAGATGATTTTAAGCTATAATAAGGGACTTCGAGCCGATAGCCTCAAGATTGGTCAGGTATTAATTCTTCCGACCGTAAAAGAGGGGGCCGAATTTCGTCAAAAAGGGGAGCCGAATCTCGCGCAGTCGAGGAAACTGCCCAAGACACTGCCTACGTGGTTAGGAGAGTATAAAATCAGAGAGGGAGACACTCTCTGGGAGATCGCTCTCGATTACAATATCGACGTTTTAGTTCTTGCTAAACTCAATGGTCTCTCTCTTGAAGAGAGCCTCTCTCTAGGACGAGTCTTATCCGTTCCTTAAAAGAGAGATATTTTGAAGAGAGTTTTACGAAGAGATATTTTGCGGAGAGATAGTTGGAGCCTTCTTGTTCAAAGAGAGTCTCCCAAGATTTTTTCGAAGTGATCCAAAGAGAATTGGAAATTGTGAAAGTCGTACGAATTATTCTTTGCTTCTCTCTTCTTTACGGAGCTCTCTCTCTTCAAGCACAGGAGGATCTCGTTCAAGTAGAGAGAACGGAGATCGATTGGTATCAAGCGAAGATCTATTTAGAGCTAAATTTTTCTAACAGAAGTGAAGCGGACAATAAATATAAGGTGCCAGATGAGCTGACACGAAACCGAGTGTTGGCTCTTGAGCATCTGAAAAGAGAGGCGTCATCGCTCCTCAATATGCTTCCGATCGATTCGCAGAGTACTTTTTACGATCTTTTTCGTGCGAACCGAGATATCTTTCTTTTTTATAAGGATCTTCCTTGGAAGAGTTTAGTGGTCAAACGAAACTCTCAAACGAATCAATACTTTGCTCTTTTTTCACTCACGCTCTATCCGAATATTATCGCTCCTTTAATCTCTCACCAAGTACCGCAGGCTCTTCCCATCGTCCCAAATCGCTCTCTAGAAGAACCCGTCACAGGAATTATCATCTACGTCCCCAAGGAGTTGCCCGCCCGTGGTTCTCTCGCTCTTACCACCTTTCAACCAGCCCTTTTTACGCGTGTTTTGGACCCCCAATTGAACCCTATCATCAGTCGGGAATTTATTAGCCCTGAGATCTTAAAAAGAACAGGGGCTATTCCCTACGTACACCCAAAATCCACGGAGAGATTGGTCTCGTTTGTTGGACAAACTCCTCTCTTTGTGACAGGCAAGGAGTTATGGGGAGTCTTAGCTTCTGATATTATTATTAGTCAGGTGGATGCCCAGAAGATATTAGGTCAAGAAAAATATCGGAATTTTATTCGAGAGGGAAAGTTTGTCGTGATGGTCGATCTACCGTCGGTCTCTCGTTCACTTACTTCCACTGAGTAGTTTCATTACTGAGTCGTTTCTTGCAAAGGAGAAAACGTATGAATCAAAAAGTC
>CAZATZ010000159.1:0-4572 GCA_964488175.1 uncultured Spirochaetales bacterium | reverse complement strand
ATCATCAAGACATCGATGGTCAAGACCTCCTTTCCAAGTCTCTGCGACCACTCTTCTAAGGTGCGAGAAAACGGATCCCCTTCATTCTCACCCTTACGCGTACCTCTAAAAGATCGAGTTAGAAATGAAAAAGAATTTTTTAGAGGTACCCTTACAAAAGATAGATGACAAGCGGTCTTCTTTTTAATATCATTGATAAAATGTTCTACTTAACGACTCTTTTTGTTTTATTTGGTTTCCCTCTTTTTTTTAAACTGTTATCCCCCCTCTTTCCTCTAGAGCGAAAAGAGTCTGAGTGGAAACTACTGCTATTCCCTACGATTTTCTGCGTCGTCATTGTGTGGGCGGCGTATATCCCCCAATTTTTTGCCAATCCGATTCTTCCGACCTCTTACACTTGGACAAGATTGCTCTTCTATTACTTTCTTACCTATTTTGGATTCCCTTTTTGGGCGACTCTCATCACGATTCTTATCATTTTTTACAAACAAAAGAGAGAGTGGAATCTGGAGCAGTGTCGAAAATTTTTGATCACGGGTTTTGCGATACTCTTCATCTCTCTTTTATGGCAGTACGGTTTTTTGCAGCAACACTGGTACGGAGGGATAGAGCTTATCCTCGCCCCGCTATGGTATCAGATACTCTTTCTCCTCTTTCTCATAGAACTACACCACGAGCCTCTTCGCTGGACAGGTTTTCTTGGAATCTCTCTTCTTGTTTCCCTCTTTGAGGCTCTTCTGTTTACTCTCTACTTCTCTCTTCCTTGGCTGGTTTGGGCGGTAACTATCTTTGTTTTTCTGGGACTTGTGGTACTTCTTGTTTCACGAAAAGAGGGGAAAACAAACCCAACGAGAAAGAGAGAGATGTTAACAGCGAATCAATTTCGTCGAGTTTTAAAACCTAAAGCGAAGCGGTGATGGAACGAAAGAAAATCTTCTAAGGGAGGTTTTAAAACTCATTTGAATAGAGAGCTTGCGAAAGAGAGAAGCTTCGTCACCACCGAAATCTCTCCGTTATAATTCCCGTCTCAACGATATTCCCGATAAAGGAGAGTAAGTATGGAGTGCCTTTTTTGTTCGATGGTCAAGGGTGAAATTCCGTGCCATAAAATATGGGAAGATGAAAACCACTTAGCGATTCTCTCTATCTTTCCCAACACTCTCGGTTTCACCGTTGTCTTTCCTAAGAAACACTGCACGAGTTATGCGTTTGAACAGGATGATGCGACTCTCTGCGATCTGACGCTGGCGACCAAAAGGGTAGCTAGGATTTTAGATACGGCATTTGAGGACGTGGGACGTTGCGGAATGTTCTTTGAGGGCTTCGGTGTTGATCACCTTCATAGTAAGCTCTTTCCCATGCACGGAACAAGCGATATGCGTAGCTGGAAACCGATTGAAAGTAAGTTGAATACCTTTTATGAGGTGTATCCAGGCTATCTCTCCTCACACGACGCACCGCAAGCGAGTGAGAGTGAATTAGCCGATCTGGCAAAAATGATACGTCGAGTCGCACAGAAGAGTTAAGAGACGATTTACAACCCTCTCTCCGTACTCTCTACGATCTCCCGTTTAAATCTTTTCCGAATTTAGATCGTCGGAACTCTCCTTTTTCTTCTCCTCCTTCTTTTCCTTCTGGTTCTCTACATTTTCCTCAGAAAGGGCGGGTCTTCCTAGAACGAGGTAGTAATTGATTCGCTCTCGAATTTTGGAGTGCTCTCTTGAGACCATTTGTAGGGTTTGAAAGAGCCAGCTATCCTCTAGCGTGAGCAGATCTTGTAGATTAACCCGTCCTATTTTGTATTCAACCTCCCGCAATTCGTACGCTTTTTGATAGTGAACGTTCGATTTTTTCAGAAGAACGGCCTCCTCTTTTAGCCTCTCTTGGCTACTCAGAAGGTGCTGTAAATCTTGGGCGGCTTGTAAGACGAGAGAGCGGTAATCAGCCAACGCTTTTTGATAGAGAGCCTCCTCTTTTGCGATATTTCCCGAGATGAATCCTCCACGGTAGATCGGAGTCTCAATGATCCCTTGGTAGCTGTAGATAAAATTGCCCAAGACGGAGACACCCGTACTTCCCCCAATGTTGAGAGCGGGAAGTCGTTCTAAACGGGCACTCTTTTTTCCATACTGAAAGCGTCGAATCTCCGCCTCTGCGACTAAGATATCATACCTCTGTTCTAAGAGTCTTAGTGGTAAATTATCGGGTATCTGTGTCGATTCGATCGTATCGGGAATTGAAATGACAGCGTCGGGAAGAGCGCCTGTTGAGAATTTTAATCGCTTAAGACTCAGAGAGTAGAGTCGCTCTAACTGAACGAGACGAGCTCTCTTCGCCTCGATAACACCTGTGATTAACTCAACGTCTTCTCGCTTTTTTTGACCGACACGAAATCCCTCGAGAATCGTTTTTTGAAGACTCAGTGAGAGTTTTAATCGTTGTTCTGTGATCTGAATCCACTGTTTTACTTCGCTAACTGTAATCCACTCTTTGACGATCAATCCGATGAGTGACTCTTTGGCGTATTTCTCGTTGTACTCACTCTGTAGAACCTCTTGGTCAGCACTCGCTAGGGCGTTGGAGAGGCGTCCCCATAAATCAACCTCCCATTCGACAGAGATGGTTGCTCCCAATGAGTTTAATTCAACTCCGTACAACGTCGAGGCTCCGAAGTCAAAATCGATTTGCGGTAATCGTTCGGAATTTACAATCTTCTGGTTGGCACGACTCACCATGACTTGGTAATAGGCGGCTTTGAGGGAGGAGTTCTTTTCCAATCCGTTATTGACGAGTGTTATCAAAGAGTCACTTTGTAACTCTTGTAACCATCCTTCTGGCGCGGAGATCTTCGGTTCTCCAGACTCTCTCTTCTGCCAGTACTCTTCGATATCGAGAACGCTCTCTTTTCTTCCTTTTGAAAGCTCTTCTTGGGTATCTACATTCCAAGTTCGACACCCCGAAAAGAGAATTAAGGTAGATAAGATAAAGTAAGACAACCGTTTCATTGAGACCTCTTTGTGATAAGGTTCAGAATAAAAGAGTGCGATCGTCAAGTATTTTCTATTTTTAAATAAATCTGTGGAAATGAATGTGAGAGCGTTACGGTTCAAAATACCCCTTGAAAGGGAGAGTTTTGAAGTCTTTAAGGGTTCTTTTCAGCCTTGTCAGTAGACGACAAAAAAGCCAACTGAAATTAGCAGTTGGCTTCATAAAAAACGACCAAATATTTTTAGCGAGGATCTTTTACACCTCTGCGTATTCAGCGGTTTTTTTATCGTTGTAAACATCTCTATCAAATTCTTCGATTTTGTCTGCGACTAACATCGCTATCATAACATCAACTACGTTATTTAACAGTGTTCTAAACATACCAGCAAACCAATCAATACCGATCAGAATTGCAACACTCTCAAGTGGTAGACCCATTGAACTGGCGAGGAATGTATACACGATTATCATTCCTCCAGGAACAACGATAGTACCCATACACATTAAAATAGATAGTAAAATACCAAGACCTATCTGGAAAGGGTCAAGAACAATCCCTGTTGATTGGCTCATAAAGAAGATGGCTAAGACATAACACATGACGGCACCATTAGCATTCATCGACATGGTAATAGGACCTGTGAAATCTGCTACTTTACGGCTAACACCAAACTTTGTGACCGAATCTTCCATCTTCGTTGGTAGGCAGATGGCTGAGGATGTTGTTGTCATCGCCATGATGGATAATTTTAAAAACTTTTTAGGCATTTTCGCTGGATTTACTTTTGTCAGTAGAGCTGTAAACGGTCCATACAGTACTAGCAAAATGACGTCACCAATAGCAAGAGCACCCAAAAATTTAAGCATAGGAAAAACTACTTTAAATCCAATAGCTCCCGAAACATTCGCTAAAAGACAAAAAATACCGATAGGGGCAAAGAGCATCACCATCTTAATAATATTCATAATCACTGCGTTAAGACTTACGACAAAATCAGTGATAACTCTTTTACCGGTCGTGCGCGTATATTGTCCCATGGCTAATCCAAAAAAACAGAAAAAACAATGCTTGGAATCATTGCACCACTCGCCATTGAGGAAAAAATATTGGTAGAGAAGAACCCTAATATCGTATTTCTTATTGAAACACTAGGAGGAATAACTGCCTGTGCTGCATTTGTAACAGCAATGCCAATACCTGGCTGAATTGTGAAAGCGAGAAAAAGCCCGATAAAGGCAGAAACAACGGTAAATGAGATGATCCATTTAAATGTATGAAATCCCATTTTCCCTGCCCCTTTACTATCCACGTTTCCGATCGCTGCGGATACGGCGGTCATGACAAGCAGGACGACAGACATCTGAATCAAGCGAATAAAAATATCTCCGATAAATTTTATATTTTCTGCCCAAGGTCCAACGATTGACCCAAATGCAATTCCTCCAGCAGTTGCAATGAGAATTTGCGTTGTTAATGACATTCTTTTTTTTGGTTTATCTTCCATTTTACTCGTAGACATAAAAATACTCCTCTCCTCTTTAATTTAGGACTCTTCTAAAAAACCTCTTTTCATTTTAATGAAG
>CAZATZ010000158.1:0-4623 GCA_964488175.1 uncultured Spirochaetales bacterium | reverse complement strand
CGCTGTAAACCAGAAGAGGGGATGAGGGCTGAGTTATCGATCGTATTCATCTATTTAATACTAAAATTAATCTAAAAGAGAGAATACCTCAAAAATCTCTCTTTTAGGAAATAATGAAGATTTTTTCGGTAATCTTTCTCTATTCCAATGAGTATTTCAAGGGCGGGTGACGTCTTGGAACCGACGGAAAAAGCTCAGGTCAGAAATTGAAAAACAGTGTTTGATTTTCACAAGTGATTGAGGAAGAGCGAATAAAACTCTAGACTATCTTTTTAGAGATAGAAAGAACCCCCTTTTTAGAATCTTCGTCATAAATTCTACCAACCCATCTCTTGAGAGGAGACCCTTCAGGTATGCCCTTTGTCAAACAACTCTTTGACGAAAACTTCATCGAGTACGCCTCTTACGTCATCAAAGATCGGGCAATTCCCCACATCATCGACGGAATGAAACCCGTTCAGAGACGGATTTTACAATCTCTCTTCGATATGGACGACGGAAAATTCCACAAGGTAGCCAACGTCGTCGGACACTGCATGCAGTACCACCCCCACGGCGATGCCTCGATCTACGCGGCTCTGGTCAATCTCGCCAACAAAGATCTCTTTATTGAAAAGCAGGGAAACTTCGGAAATATCTTTACGGGTGACCCAGCCAGTGCCTCTCGGTATATCGAGTGTCGCACCCTCCCTCTCGCCAAAAAACTTCTCTACAATCCAGAACTAACCACCTTTGTAGACTCCTACGACGGACGGAGAAAAGAACCCGTTATCTTCCCCTCCAAATTTCCCATGATCTTGGTCAACGGAACCGAGGGGATCGCCGTAGGAATGGCGACAAAGATACTCCCTCACAACTTTATCGAGGTTATCGACGCTATGATGAAGGCGATCCGTGGTGAAGAGTTTGAACTCTTACCCGACTTTCGCACGGGGGGATTTGTCGACGCAAGAGAGTACAAGGACGGCAACGGCAAGGTATTAGTTCGAGCCAAGCTCGACACCAGCGATCCCAAACGTATTCTTGTGACAGAACTCCCCTTTGGACAGACGACGGAGAGTCTCATCTCCTCCATCGAGCAGGCCGCGCGTAAAAATAAGATTAAGATCGGGGGAATTACCGATTTTACAGCTGAGAAGGTCGAGATCGAGCTGACGTTGCCCCGAGGGGTTCACGCCAAAGAGATAGAGAACGCCCTCTACGCCTTTACCGAGTGCGAGAGTTCTATCTCGGTCAACCTCCTCGTGCTTCACGAAGAGAAGCCCATTGTCACGACGACAAAAGAGATTATCGATTTTCATAAAACACACCTATTAAAGGTGCTAAAACAGGAGTTAGAGATAGAGGCTGGGCATCTACAAGATGAGATTCACGCACGGACTCTTGAGCGAATCTTTATCGAAGAGCGTCTCTACAAACCCTTGGAAAAGATCGCCACGAAAGCGGGAATCTTGGACTCGATTCAGGCGGGATTTAAACCCTTCAAAAAGGATATCGGGCGAGAGATTACCAAGGACGACATCGAGCGACTCCTCAAAATTCCCATCCGTCGTATCTCGCTCTACGACATCCAAAAGATGCTCGATGAACTCAAGAGAGTCGAGAGCCGTCTAGCGGAGGTTCGAAATCACCTCAGTAATCTAAAGAAATACGCCCTCGCCTTTTTAAAAAATCTCTCCAAAGAGTACAAGTCCTCTTTCTCTCGAAAGACCGAAATCGCCCAGTTTAGTGGGGTGCGAGAACGTGAAATCGCCGAACGAAACTTTAACCTCCGTTACGACAATAAGAGCGGGTATATCGGCTACCAATTGACGACGGGAAATATTGTCGCAAAGGTCTCCCCCTACGACAGGGTTCTCATCATCAAAAAAGATGGGAGTTACTCCTTTATTCCTGTCCCAGAAAAACTCTTCTTAGGCAAAGGGATTATCTACCACGCCCTCGCCGATCCCGAGCAGATGGAAGAGATCGTCTTCAATATTCTCTACAAGGATAAGGAGACCAACTACCCCTACATCAAACGGTGTAAAATAACCCAGTATATCTTAAATAAAGAGTACAACCTCGTTCCTGAAACGGGAAAGCTTCTCAAGTTGACGACCAAAGAGGAGGTGACGGCGGTTGTCGAGTTTGATCAAGGGGCCCTTTTTCGTGAGGTCGCCAACGAGTTTCCCGTCGACAATTTTCTCATTAAAGGGGTCAAGACTCAAGGGGTTCGTCTCAAAGCAAAACCGTGTTTCTCGGCGAAGTTTATCAAAAAGGCGAGTACGAAAGAGCCTCTCTAGAGAAGAGTTTGCGTTCGCTCTTTTTAAAAGAGTCTCGCTCTGAGAAAGAGAGCTCTCCTCTCCCTCAAAATAAGAAGGCGTATTTTCGATGAACTCCTTTATTCTCAAAGAGAGCGATCGACTCTCACCCGACTCCTGTGAACTCTACTGGGAGTCGCAAGATAGACGGACGAGCCACCTTCTCTCCATCCTAAAAGCGAGTAACGGAGATCAATTTAAAGCCGCCTTTCTCGGTCAACCAACCGGTACTCTTACCCTCTGTCAAAAAGAGGCGAGTGGCGTCTTTCTAAAATTTTTACCCTCGCTCGACTCCTCACCCCCTCCGCCCCTCTCGGCGGTTACCCTCTACATCGGGGTTCCCCGTCCTCCGACCTGTGAGAGATTGATCCGCGATCTCTGTTCGCTGGGAGTTCGGCGAGTCGTCTTTTTTGGAACAAAATTAAACGAGCGATCGTATTTTGAGAGCAAAATCTGGGATCCGTCCAATCTCGAGTGGAGGTTGCAAGAGGGGATGCAGCAGAGCGGAGTCTCTCGGGCGACCCAAATTGAGACTCAGCCAAAATTTCATCTGGCGGTGGAGGAGATAGAGAGAGAGAATGGGTCGAATGAACAGAACAACAAAGAGAGAGCGGTCTATCTTCTAGATTCTAACGGCTCTCATCTCTCGACACTCTCTGGGCAAGAGAAAAAGCGAGAAGAGATCACCTTTGTGATAGGACCTGAACGGGGATTTTCACCCAGAGAGAGAGAGCGACTTCTCGGTTGCACTCAACCCCTCTCACTAGGAGATAGGATCCTGCGAACGGAGACCGTCGCCGTCTCTCTCGCCCTCTTTGCAACGGCTATCCTCGTGGATTGATGGAGAGAGATTGACGAAGAGAGATTGATGAAGATGGATTGCTTGCGTGGTGATACGCCTCTACTCGTTGAGCAGAACGATCTTCGTCGGAGTGATCGAGATCATATCAAATTCGGGATCGATCACCGTATCCGAGATTCTAATCTCACTCGGCCACCGTTGATCGGGGTACATCACGGGGCCCTCCTCGTAGACGACCTGAGCCTCTTGTGAGATTCCCTCGGAGGAGGTGTTTTTCAGACTGACTCGATATTTCATCTCACGAATCGGCTCTTGTCCGTTATTTTCAACGATAATTGTATAGAGGTAGTACCGTCGATCAAATCCCTGATAGCTCTCTTTTTGATAGAGGCGGAATGTAAAGTCCTCTTTATACGGTCCCTCCTCCTCGGTGACAACGGGAAAGAGTTGTGAGAGTTCCTCACCGTCCTCTGCGAAGGCTAAATTTTCAGGAACTAGAACTAGAGAAGAGGCCGGCTCCCCCGCGTAGAGCGATTGAAATTTTGCACTGATCGGGAGTGAGACACCCGCTGGTAACGGCTTACCCTCCCGCGCAAGCTCTATGCGTTTTGAGGCGACAGATTCGCCCTTACTATTCATCGCAACGATATTGGCAAATCCCCACTTGACGTCTTTTTTCGGGGTCAACGACCCTTTGACCGTGTAGGTGGTTGTCTGATTGTGAGAGACGAAGGAGGCTTGGTCCTCCTTGAATTCGACCGCCCCTTCCCACCGCTCGTTGGTTAGCTCAACGGGAAGATCTTTGATAAGAACAGGGTTTTCCTCTTTCACCCTCATCCTCTCTTCGATCTGCTTCTGATACCTCTCTTGCTCTCTTTTAAAGCTGTAAGAGCGGTAGAAATCGAGACTAATATTGACACCGACGAAGAGAAGAAGGAGGAGGAGGCTACCCCAGAGGTAGCGCAAGGTAGGTGTTTTTTTCCGATGTGTTCGAGCGTACTGGTAGTACTCTTTCAATTTTTTGTTTTGGTGAGCACTCAGATGAGAGAAGACCGACTCTTTTTGGAGGAGCTTTGCCTGATTGAGCATCAGAGTGACACTTCGGTTTATATTAAATTTCTGGTGTATCTCTTGGAGTAGATCCAAGTATTGAAACCGTAGTTCAGCGTCGTGAGGAGAGAGGATAATTCCATTCTCGAGATCAGAACGAGCCTGATCCCACTCCTCTTTCTCCCTCTTGGCGAGACTGGTTATGACGAAGTTTTCAGAGAGTCTCGCTACTTTCTGAAGATCTTCCTCGAGAAGTAAAAGAGTCGTCGCACGCTGTTGCAACGTCTCTAAAGGGGCGACTCGCTGGCAGCCAAATGACTCCAAGAAGCGAACGTATTCACGAATGTCTTTCTTATCTGTTAGTTTAAAGGAGGCTGAAGCTGGGGTTGTCTTCTTCATAACTCTCCATTTTAAGAGTATGAAGAGAGGGACTCAAGGGTTTTTCAGAGGAAGGAGTAAGAACTTTGA
>CAZATZ010000157.1:0-4720 GCA_964488175.1 uncultured Spirochaetales bacterium | reverse complement strand
ACAGGAAGTTTCACCATGTGTTCTTTTTTGAGTTCGATGGCGGGAACTAGGCTGACAATATTACTGTTCTCTTTGGGGGTGGCGGTTAGGTCGAGTATGAAAGAGGGGTTTAGGTCTTTGAGCATATCGACACTCAGATCGCTCTCGGCGTTGTGGCTTTCGTCGACGACGAGAACGGGGTTTAGTCCCCTGATGACATTGATAAGAGCGGTCTCATCGACACCTCTTAAAAGATGTTTTCTATGATTGGTCATATCATCGACTTTATCGTCGACGTTATCGCCGAGGTTAGCACCGTGTTGTAAGACGAAAGATTCTAAGTGACCGTTCTCTTGGTAGACCTTTCTATCCTCTTTATTTTTGGCTCGCAGACTGGCAAAACTCAAGACGAAGATACTCAACTGCTCTTTGACTACAGTTGGGTTAAAGTTAGAGCCTTGCAACAGCTCTTCTTTTTGGTAGATCTCCACTTTGTGTTGAAAGAGAGCGTTTAGTTTTTGATGGTACGGATGATCGGGACTCGAGAGCGAGTTGGCGGTCTGTTGCAGTAAGTTGCTCCAAGGGACTAGCCAGATAACCACTCTCGGTCTAGAGGGGTCGTACGCCGAAAAAATAGAGTGTAATGCGTTGACGGCGATGAAGGTTTTACCGCCAGCCGTGGGAACTTTTACGCAGACGTGGGGGACGTTGGGTATGTTGTTTTTGTAGGGGTGCATTCCCATTTTATCTAGAGAGTTGTAAGGTCCAATTTTATCGGCCCAGTACTGATTAAAGGCGGTCGATATATTTTGATGCTCTTGGACGTACCCTAGGTACTCTTCGAGATTTTCGATGACTTTTTTTTGATAGCTTTTTAATTCCATAATTACTCTATGTTCCTAGATTCGATCTTCCTACTTTTCTTATCCACGTTATTAGAACGTGGCAGTAAAAGCGCCTTTTCTTATCCACGTTATCAGAACGTGGCAGTAAAAGTGCCTTTTCTTATCCACGTTCGCTTGCGGAAGCCTGATAATTTGTATTATTGGCTTACTCTACCTCTCTTTTAGCACTTTGAGCAGAGGTTCATTGATGTAGTAATTACTCTTACCCACCCTTGTTTTATTCAATAATCCCCCCTCAGCAAGCTCGTTGAGGTAATTCGCCGCTGTTTTTCGATGGATGTCTAGTTCACGCTCTAAAAAATCTATCTTGGTGTAGGGGTGTTTAAATAGGATGTTGATTAAGTCGTGGCTATAGAAAGAGAATCTCTCTTTTATAACGACCTTATACTCCCCCATCAATTTTTCAATCTTGTTGACGATGGCGATACTCTCCTCCGCTGTTTTTTCAACGCCACGAAGCATCCAGACGATCCACTCTTCCCACGAGTCTTTCGTCCTCACCTCTTGCAACAATCTGTAGTAATCGCCCTTGTTTTGGATAATGTAACTACTCAAATAGAGGATAGGGATATCGAGTAAATCTTGTTGTACCAAGTATAAGATATTGAGGAGTCGCCCCGTCCTTCCGTTGCCGTCATAAAAGGGGTGTATACTCTCAAATTGGTAGTGAATGATGGGCATTTTGATAAGGCTGTCGATGTTGTGAAAATCTGGGTCGTTGACGTACTTGGCAAAGTTGGAGAGTAACTCTAAGATGACTTTCTGATTTTGCGGGGGGACGTAGACGATCTCTTCTGTGCGTGGGTTTTTCAACACGGTACCGGGCAACTCTCTGAGGGGGTGGTTGGGTGAGATGATCGACTGAATCTCTTTGATATCGTTGACCGTCAACAATCCTTTTTCACGAACGCTCTCTAAGCCAAATTTTATGGCGCGTGCGTAACTGAGTGCCTCTTTGGCTGTGATCGAGGCGATGGTCTCATCGATGGATGCTTGGTAGATCTCATCGTCGGTTGTGACGATATTTTCAATGGCGTTGCTATCTTTTGCCTCTTGTAGTATGAGTGTCTCGATTAAAATCTGAGAGTTGGGCATTTTCGAGATCTCGCCTTTGAGCTGACCCAACGCTCGAGAGGCTTTGTTTAGTGCTTTGAGAATCGCAGTTGTTTCGCAGTCTGCGTTTGGCGGCAGTAGTGGTACTTGAAATTCATTCATAGTTAAAACGCCTACTGGGTACCTCGTCTAGAATTTCGTCTAGAATCTTGTAATATCGCGGGGGATTTTTTTGAAAATGATATTCTTTTTTGTCATAAAATCTTTGGGGAGTAGACAGTTATCCGCGTAAATTACGTACTGTTCGCCTCTCGTTTTTATCTCTTGGAGGAGATCAAAATCCAACGTCGTCAACCGCTTCTTTTCGTAGATAAAATAGTACACCGAATCCTCTTTTTTGCCTAGAAAATAGGGTGTTTCTTTCTCGGTTTGAGATTTTGTTGGGTTTTTGAGATTTTGTTCGCTGGAGAGGGGGTCTAAAAAGGGGGAGCGTGTCTCTGAAAACCAGATGTACTCCCGTATCTTTTCGGTCTCTACCTCCTCGTTTAGATTTTGGTTTTCGTCAAAAAGGGTTGCGCCGAGTTCGTAAAAATCGAACGCTCCGCCCGTGGCTTCTACGGCTTGTTTCTCTTTGCCGTACCCTTTGATGACTCTTTTGACTCGCTCGGCGGTGATCTCTTCGGCGTAATCTTCCATCTCTACGAGTATGAATTTTCTATCGCCGTTGTCCTCTTTGTTGAGATTTAGCACGGCGTGTGCGGTTGTGCCTGATCCTGCGAAAGAGTCGAGAATGATAGAATCTTTGTCCGTTGATAATTGAAGAATTTTTTCTATTAATCGACTTGGTTTGGGCGTATCAAAAGGAAATGAGCCGTCATCGAAAATTTCCTTCAATGCTTGTTTTGCCTCTTGATTATGTCCAACTTCAGAATGTTCCCATATCGTCACAGGTACAACTCCCTGCTGAACATCGGAAATAAATCTTTTAATTCTAGGGACAGTATCACCGTTTTTGCCAAACCAAATTTTATTTTCTCTAATTAATTCTACCAATTTTTCTTTTGAATAACGCCAACAATACCCACTCGGAGGGTTTACAATACGACCAGAAGGTGTTGTAATTGGATAGTCTGTATTTTCATTGTACGTTTTAACTGATAAATCCCCTGAAGTCCACGCACCACGAAAATCATTATCTGGATTTTTGTACCTTTTATCTTGCTCCTCTGTTCTGGGTAATAAATTTCTATTCCAAGCTATTTTCTGTTTTGCATAGCAAACAATAAAATCATGATTATCAGAAAAATATTTGGCATCATTCTGCGGACTAAATTTTTTCTGCCATATAACATTATTAATAAAATTTCCTGACCCAAAAATCTCATCGCAGATCAGTTTTAAATTGGCTTGTTCGTTGTCATCAATAGAGATAAAAATCGCTCCATCTTTCGCTAACAACTTGTGCAATAATTTGAGACGGGGGTACATCATACAGAGCCATTTATCGTGACGAGAGAGGTCTTCGCCCTCTTTGCCGACGACGGTCTCTAGCCATTTTTTGATTTTGGGGTCGTTGACGTTGTCGTTATATACCCACCCCTCATTTCCTGTGTTGTAGGGGGGGTCGATGTAGACGCACTTGATTTTGCCCTCGTACTGGGGGAGCAGACTTTTGAGGGCCTCGAGGTTGTCGCCGTGGATAATTTTATTGCCAGAATCGGTCTGAGATTGCGTTTGCGTCCCCGCGTCAAAACCGTAACCGTGCTGTAATACTTTGTAGGGAACCTCTCGGTGGTGGTTGATGACTCTCTCTTTTCCTATCCAATTGAGTGTTGGCATATCGTTATTGTCCTTGAGGGCTCCTCTAAAAAACGGGCTTCAGTTATTTGTAAATGATAACGCAATAAAGCCAAGCACGCAAGGGCGGGGAAATGGGAGGGGTTTAGTCCGTAAGAGAAAATAGAAACTGGGAAATAGTGAGAGCGAAAGAGGTTAAGATTTAGTTTTTATATCCAATATCGACTTTGATACCCAAAAGCTTTTCACTATCAGATTCATCCGTCAAAGTCAAAATTGTATTCTCAGAAACTATTTTTTCATATTCATCAGATCCTAAAATAGATTTCATTTCATTGAGTTGGTTTTGATTGACCGTTGCAATATATTGATATTCTGAATTACTAAAAAGATCATCTACGACTTTGATCATTTCCGTCTTATGTCTTTCGTCGATTCCATCAAATAATCGGCTATCATGAAAATTGAATTTGACAGAATGCCCATACCCTTTAAATAGAATAGTCATGTCATAACAAAAAATTTTGACATTATTAATTCCATCTGAATCATCAGATTCTATTTTTGCCTCGATTTTAAATCTTGTTTGATTTTCTCCGTCATCGTTATAAATAGTAATTCCAGATGAGCTATTAGGATAAAATCTTTTGGCAAGGACTCTAAAGAACTCTTGTTTTTCATCTATTAAACTACTCGTCTCTTTTAAATATTCCTCAGTTCTTTGAGTACTTTTTATCAAATTATCTTTAATTTCCAACGATTGAGAATAAAAATCCTCCATTAATTTTCCAGAACTTTCAAGTTTTTCTTTTTCTTTTTCTAAATCTTTAAGCCTATCCCCAACTTTCATCATAACATCTAGTGCCTGATGCGCCCCAAGATATTTAAACTTATTATCAAGTTCTTTTTTTAGGTGATTTTCATTTTTAATACATTCCTCAAGTTTCGAGGCGGTCGATTGTTTATGATCCGATAAGCGTTGAATT
>CAZATZ010000156.1:0-4720 GCA_964488175.1 uncultured Spirochaetales bacterium | reverse complement strand
TAATATCTTTCCCGTATCTCTGGACGACACCTCTAAAAAGACTCATCCTCAGGCAAAATTTTCCTCCCAAGAGAACGACTCTTCAAGAAAACGATTTTTTGAAAACGACTTGTTCGAGGTACCCTCTAGGAGACCTCTAAGTTTTCCAGTTGTTTGGCAAACTCGTTGATCAGATCTTTCGCAGTCGCCTCTCTTCCTTTGAGAGATTGCGCCCCAGAGGCTTTGCGGTGACCACCACCTCCGAGCGCCGAAGCGACGCGTGAGACGTCGACTAGATCACTAGAAGAGCGTAGTCCGATACTGCAACTTTTCGTCTCCGTTTCGCGAATAATGACGGCAGCGAGGACTCCCTCGGTATTGAGGAGGAGTCGGTAGATCGAACCAGAATCTTTCTCTTTGAGATCAAGCTCCTTTTTATCGTTAAGAAACTCAAAGGTGATGATTAATTTTCCGTCAAAGTACTCCTGACAACGGGAGAGAATACGTCCCGTAAGAATACGACTGGCGAGAGGTTCTTTTCGTGCGGTCGCTTTGGAGATACGGTTGGGTGTCACGCCGATCTCGATCCATCGCTGAATGTAGTTCCAGTAGGGGAGGATGTTGTGATCGAGAAATCGAAAAAATCCAGTGTCGGTGGTGAATCCATAAAAGAGGTAGTAGGCGATCTCTTCGGTAAGGGTGACGTTTAAAGAATCGAGAACCTTTTGAACGAGGAGGGTACAGGAGGGCGCCTTCGCTTGAATGTAAGAGGTACCAAGAATCCGTTCTCCCGAGAAGTGGTGATCGATGATCAGGGGTGGATACGTTTCACACAGGCCGTAGAAGGGGAAAATCCGTTCGGGCGAGGAGCAGTCTAGAAGAACCAGCTCCGATCCCTCGGGGAGAGTCTTAGGAACTTGATCGCTGACGACTGAGTGCCACGCCTCGATCTCCCTTCGGACAAATGGACCGGGAGAGAGGAGAGTGACCCGCTTGTTTAGCTGCTCTAGTCCTATTTTGAGAGCCATCTGAGAACAGATAGCGTCTCCATCTGGATCTCTGTGACTGAGAAGAAAAAATTCATCACTCGCTTGAATTCTCTCGATGATGGTCTGAAACTCCTCCTCGTTGAGAGCAGGAGAGGGAGTATTTCCACCAGAATCTTTCGAGGTGTCTGACAATGTGTCTGAAGAAGACATCAACTCATCCCTCCCAGTTTGTTCATGAGATCTTGTTGCATCTTATTCTCTTTTCCGCCCTTTTCCATCTTGGTCGCCTTCTTCATTAAAAGACGCATCTGTTCAAACTCCTTGAGTACCTTGTTAACGTCTCCGACCGTGGTTCCACTCCCCTTGGCGATCCGTTTTCGTCTCGGGGGGCCGATAATGCGGTGGTTTCCCCGTTCACTCTTCGTCATGGAGCAGATAATCGCCTCCGTCTTTTTGAACCGAACCGCCCCCTCGTTTGTAACGCGTTCGTTCATCTTCTCACTCATGTTCGCCATTCCCGGCATCATCTTCATCATCGAATTGAGTCCCCCCATCTCCTTCATCTTACGAATCTGCTCCAAGTACATCGTAAGGGAGAAGGTTCCCTTCTGCATCTTCTTCTCTATCTTCTTCGCCTCAGACTCGTCGGTCATCTTCTGAGCCTTTTCAACGAGGGAGAGAATATCTCCCATGCCCAGAATTCGTGAGGCGATTCGGTCGGGATAGAAGGGCTCTAACGCCTCCAGTTTTTCACCGACTCCGATAAATTTAATCGGCTTTCCCGTAACCCCTTTAAAAGAGAGAGCGGCTCCCCCCCTTGTATCTGAGTCAAATTTGGTGAGAATTCCTCCGGTGATCTCAATCTGTTCGTTAAAAGATTTGGCCACCGTCGCAGCACTCTGCCCCGTCATCGCATCGGCGACGTAGAGGGTCTCGACGGGCTTAAGCGTTCGCTGTATCTCCTTGAGTTCGCCCATCATCTCTTCGTCTATTTCGAGGCGTCCCGCCGTATCGACAATGAGAGTATTTATGTTTTTCTTCTTGGCCTCTTTGAGAGAGTTCGTGGCTACCTTGAGAGCACTCTTGGGTCGCTCTTCGTGATAGAACGAGACACCCACCTGTTCGGCGAGTGTTTTCAGCTGTTCGACGGCTGCGGGGCGTTTGATGTCACAGGCGACCAACATAACCTTGCGGTCTTGGGATTTTAATAACTTGGCTAACTTCCCCGTTGTCGTCGTCTTTCCAGACCCTTGCAATCCAGCCATTAAGATGACGGAGAGGGTGTCTGGTCCCTTAAGGAGGAGATCGTTCTTGGTGTCTCCTAAGGTTTTAACGAGTCTGTCGTGAACGATCTTAACAAACTGCTGCCCCGCGTTAACAGAACGCAGAACGGCGGTTCCCATCGCCTCCTCTTTGGTGTGGTTGATGAAACGTCTTACGACTCGGAGGTTGACATCGGCCTCTAAGAGAGAGGTTTTGATCTCTTCGAGGTGCTCTTCGATATTCTTCTCTGTGATCTTTGACTGGCCAGAAATCTTCTGCGTCAGACTGCCAAAGACATTCGCAATTTTATCTAGCATTCTCTCTCACCTCTTCTCTCTTTAAATCGTCGATCATCCTCTTTTAAGTCGATCCTTAGGATAACAGAAGAATTTGATTCATGCAATTGAATTTAAAAGAGAGGTTCAAAAATCCTCTGGACTTCTGGGAAAAGAGACCTTTTCATCGAGAAATACTGGGTGTGTAGGCGTGTGAGTGATACAGGGGGGTAGAAATTTTAAATAGCCGATCTCTAGATCTTCAGAATTTTTAGAGGTACCCGTTAATATCAAAATGAGATGGTTGTTTGAGGTTTAGAGAAGGTGGTAGTAGTACCTTGAAGGCGCTCGGCCTCCTCCCTTTTTTTAGATTCGTACAGGACGTGGTGTGCCGTTTTCTTAAGAGCGACGAGATTATGAATCGCAATTTTTTTCTCATGGAGCTTCAAATTGCTATCTTGAATCATTTTACTGACAATCGCATTTGTGTTTTCCGTACTCAAACCAGCCTTCTCGCAGACGTCTCTCCCTGAAAAATTTAGAATATAGGGTGAAGAACTCTCAATATTGACATTTTCTTTCTCTAATTCTAAGAGTAAACGATCGTAGACTCTCGCTGCTTGATCGACGATGTTATGGTTAAGACGTCTTCGATCTGCCTCTCTGATACGGCTAGCAAAGAGAGTTGCTAGCTGAAGAGTTAGGTCGGGCGAGGTCTCGATCAAGCTATTAAATTGTCCCTGAGGAATACAGCGAAGTGTGGCTTGTCCATCGGATGTCATCGCCCCCGCTGATCGCGGTTTTGACTCTAAAAGGGCCATTTCTCCAAAGATCTCCCCCTCCTCTAAACGAGCAATAACGATCTTTTTCTGGCCTATAATTCGAAAGATATCGACACTCCCTTTCTCAATCGTAAAGAGATGTCTTCCCACCTCTCCCTCCGCAAAAATAAGACGGTTGGGAGCCAGTCGTATGGTCGTCATCTCATCGGGAAACCCAGTCTGAGGGAGAGCTCCTTGGTTGTAAAGGGTGCTAATTTTACTCTGGACAACCTCTCTTAAATCTTCTGCGAGAGTCTCGGAGTATTCATCAAGCAAATAAGAATAAATTTTAATAGAACAACTTAGTCCAGCTTTTTGATTGAAAAAATAGGAGCCAGCCTCAAGAAGAGTGTGAATGAGGGCAAGCTCTGTCTGCTCCTCTGTGGCTCTACTCTCTTCCTCACTAGAGAGGGCTTTGGTATCGTCTTCGTTGATTTTTCGGAGAGTTTTTGAGAAATAGTTCATTACCTTGATCCCAACGGAGGGAAATTCTTGAAAAAGAGTGATAAATTCGTCCTTTTTAATAAGGAGTACCGCAGACTCTTCCAAGGCGTAATTCGTTTTCTGGTACGCTTTATCGGTAAGACAAGCTTCTATTCCAAAAAAGTCACCAGCTAAGAGGGTTTTCTGCTCCTTGCGATCCCTCTCGATTGAGGTAAACGAGCCGGACTGAATAATGTAAAAACCCGTGAGAAGTTGACCAGGGTTCGTTAGGTAGTGTCCTGTCGGGCATTGGATGACTTGAATTTTTTGTTGCATAGAAACTATCTTCTTTATTCTTATTGCGCATGTGTACGAAGAATTCTTTTTAGAATTTTATGGAAAAGATTTAGGTTCTCCGAAAAGGTTCTTCTTCACACCTTCACTCTTCCCCTCACTCTCTACACAGTGAGAAAGAGTCTACGATAGAGAGGGTAACAAAGAAGGGGGGAAATAGCATTATAAACCTAGGCCAGATGGCTCGGTATTTTTTTTAAACAAAAAAAATGATGAAAAAAGAGTTTATTTCTTGGTAAAGTCTCGATTTTTTTAAAGAGAGAGAATGAATGGGGCGGGTTTGTCTGAGATTTTAGAACCGCTGGATTCGGATTTTTTTAAATCTCGAGAGATGCTCTGATTAAAATGGTGAAAACTAGGAGATTGGCAGGATATGGGCGGGATATTTCTAAATTGTTAGGAGGATGTTATCATTTTGACTCGACACTCTATTTCCTTGATCTTTTCTCTCTATCTTAATAGAATGAGCTTCATAGAATGGGACCTCTAAAAAACCCTTTTTCAGTTCTAACTCGATCTTTTCTGTCAATTCAGCGTCACTGAAATACTCATTTAGCCCAGCTAAACTCCGTTTTCAGTTCCTTGACTTGCCAAAAAATCTCTTCGTTATTTTCTG
>CAZATZ010000155.1:0-4760 GCA_964488175.1 uncultured Spirochaetales bacterium | reverse complement strand
GTTAGGTTTCTAAAGAATAATTCTATTCGATCTCTATACTAAAATAAATACACTACATCCTCCCTTCGTTGTATCTCCCTCGCTTGTTGAGGGAGAAAGAGGTCTTGCTTGCAGTATCTGGAAGTCGTTGTCAATCGCCCTCTCGCCACTCGATTTACCTATCGATATCAGGGGGATGAGTCTCTCATCGGGTGTCGGGTGAAGGTTGTTTTTAGCGGTCGTGAAATGAACGCGATCGTTATTAACTCGCAGGAGTCGTCCTCTTACGACGTCTCGAAAGTACTGGATATCAAGAAAGTTCAAGACGAAATTCCCCTTTTAAACGCACACCAAATCGCCCTCGGGCAGTGGATGGCGAAGTACTATTTTTGCCAAGAGGGAGAGGCTCTCTTTGGGATGATTCCCTCCGCCAAGGAGGAGAGAAAGAGCGACCCGACGTGGGCTTTGAACCCGAGTCAAATCGAGACCTTTTTGAAGCCGCAGAAGTGGGAATTGACCCCTCCTCAGCAAAAAGTTCTGACTCAGATGCTTACCGATTCTTCACGGTGGTACTACCTCTACGGGGTGACTGGCTCAGGAAAAACAACGGTCTATCTCGAATTTATCCGCCACCTCTTAAAGGAGAAAAAGAGCGTTATCTATCTCGTTCCCGAGATCACTCTCTGTTATCAACTTATCCAACAGATCCGTGATCACTTCTCCGACTTGGGTGAGGATAGCTCTCTCAGCTTAGCCGTCTTGCACTCCGGTTTGTCGCCCTCTCAGAGATTAAAAGAGTGGCGGAGGATCCAGCAAGAGGAGTCGATTTTTGTCATCGGAGCGAGAAGCGCTGTCTTCGCCCCAGTTAACAATCTAGGGGCGATTATTATCGATGAAGAGCATGAGACCTCCTACAAATCGGGGAATACCCCCCGATACCACGCAAGACAAGTCGCGATGCAGCGGTTACAAAAAGAGTCTAAATCCGAGAATGAGGGGTACCTTCTCTTGGGAAGTGCGACCCCCTCCGTTGAAGCGTATCTCTTTATGAATCAGGGGACGTTGACCCGTCTAAACCTACGAGAGAGGGTGGGGGAGGGGAGAATTCCCCGTTCTACGATCGTCAGTATGCAGGGGGAAAAGAGGAGCCTCTCCCCCCTTTTGCAAGAGAGGCTATTGGCGGTGACGAAGGAGAAGAAACAGGCGCTACTCTTTCTCAATCGACGGGGGTACAGCTACTACTATCACTGTGAGAGTTGCGGTTATGAGATGCTCTGTCACCAGTGTAGTATCGCTCTGACCTATCACAAAAGAGAGAATAAAATGTTGTGCCACTACTGCGGATACGCAGCGGTACCGGTAGAGGTCTGCCCTGAGTGTCACTCCTATGCGATGCGTTACTCCGGTGTCGGGATAGAGCAGGTCGAGGAGGAGGTCAAGAGAGTTATCCCCGAAGATCAGGTTCGCCGACTGGATACCGATACCGCCAAAGATAAAAAATACCTCAAGGAGACGCTGGAATCTTTTCGGACCGGTAAGATCTCCGTCCTCTTGGGAACCCAGATGATCGCCAAAGGATTAAACTTTCCGCAGGTCAAATTGGTCGGTCTTATCTTAGCCGACTCGGCGTTGAATCTCCCCGATTTTCGAGCCGCAGAACGAGCCTTTTCTCTCATTCAACAGGTCTCGGGGAGAGCTGGGCGGTATCGTGATGACGGAGAGGTTATCGTCCAGACCTTTAACCCAGAATCTTCGACGATTCAACGAGCGGTCGAGTATAAAAATGATGATTTCTACGCCGAAGAGGCGATTCTTCGCCAACAGCTGGACTACCCCCCCTTCGTCCGTCTTTTCCGCCTTGTTTTACGGGGAAAGAGCGAGTCAAAAGTCGTTGAGGAGATAGAGAAGGTCACCCAAATTTTAACGGGTCTAAATGAGACCCCCCTTGGACCCGTTCAGTGTCCCTTCTCTAAGATCTCAGGAAATTTTCGTTACCATCTCCTTCTCAAGAGTAAAAATTTTAACCAGACACACGCACGAATTGGGACTCTTTTTAAAGAATATAGAGCTCCTCAAGGATACTATCTCGAAATTGATGTCGATCCTCTTTCTATTTTATAGAGATAGTTTTAAAATCGAGATTCATGGCGTATCTTGGATAGGGTACCTCTGGAAATGAAAAAGAGTTTTTTAGAGGTGCCAGAAATTTTGATTCGTTTCTAAAGGTCGCCTACCGCTAGTAAAAAGATGCGTCTCGCAAAAATTATTTTAGAGGTGCCCCAAAGGGATTTCTATGGTCAATTTTCCACACCCATTCTCACCTCTCAAATTTTCTTCTGTCAATCTTCCTCGGGCGGTCAAATTCTTCCTGCCTCTCTCTCTCTGGTTACTTGGAACAAGTCTCTTTGGTAATGCAAACCCCTCCGCCGACGCAGGCAACTTGACGGAGAGGATGGTCGAACTCGTCTTTCAAGTCGGCGTCATCGTCTTTGCTGCCCACCTAGGAGGCATTTGGATAAGTAAGATAAAGATGCCCTCCGTCTTGGGGGAGCTTTTGATCGGAATTCTTATCGGCCCCTATCTTCTGGGTGGGGTCACTTTCTGGGGATTTCCTCACGGACTTTTTCCCCTGACGGGAGGGGCTATCCCCATCTCCCCCGAGCTTTATGGTCTCTCGATTATCGCCTCCATTATCCTCCTGTTTCACTCGGGATTGGAGACCGATATCTCTCTCTTTTTACGGTTTGCCGTCAAAGGGATTATCATCGGAATCGGTGGTATTATCGTCTCATTTCTCGTCGGAATGTACGTCGGATACCTCATCACGGGTGACTCCTTTTTTGCCCCAGTCCACCTCTTTTTAGGGGTTATCTCAACGGCGACTTCCGTCGGAATTACCGCAAGAATTTTATCAGAACACAAGAAGATGGACTCTCCCGAGGGGGTGACGATCTTAGCCGCAGCCGTTATCGATGACGTCGTAGGAATTATTCTCTTTGCGATAGTTTTGGGGATTAGTGCCATTCCTCAGGGGGGGGAGGGGGGTGGTTCTCTCTGGCTTCCCGTCTCTAAAATTGCGATTAAGGCGGTGGTCGTCTGGTTGGGATTTACCGCAATTGGACTCCTCATGGCACAGAAGATCGGAAAGTTTTTGCAGAAATTTGGGTCTCAAACGGCCATCGCTGTGATGGGATTTGGTCTGGCTCTTATCTTGGCTGGTATCTTTGAAAAAGCTGGACTTGCGATGATTATCGGAGCGTACGTGATGGGTCTCTCCCTCTCACGAACCGATCTCAGCTTTGTGATTCAAGAGAAGATCCACCCCCTTCAAGAGTTCTTCGTTCCCATCTTCTTCTGCGTGATGGGAATGCTCGTCAATATCCGTGAATTTTTTAACGCAGAGGTTCTTCTCATGGGGTTTATCTTCTCCGTCTTGGGGGTTATCGCCAAGGTGATCGGTTGTGGGGTTCCCTCTCTCTTTCTCAAGTTTAACCTCCTAGGGAGTGCGCGTGTCGGGGTGGGAATGATTCCACGAGGGGAGGTCGCCCTCATTATCGCTGGAGTCGGTCTCTCTTCTGGTATTTTAAACGAACAGATCTTCAGCGTCGCTATTTTCATGACACTGGCGACGACGATTATCGCCCCCCCTCTTCTCGAAGTTCTTCTGAGAAATCCCAAGAGCGGAACCGTCGGAAACTTAGGAAAAAGTACCCGTATCGTGACGACCTTTCCCTTTCCCAACCAGATGATTACGAAGATCGCTGGGTCGACGATCGTTGAGGCGTTTCAAGACGAAAAATTCTACCTCTATCGGATGAAAGGGTGGGATCACGCTATCTATCAAATCCGCAAAGACGAGGTCTTTCTCACCTTCCACGAGTACGGAGATCGAATTGAGTGCGTCTCTTTAAAAGAGGACGCGTACTACGTGAAAACCGTCGTCTACGAATCTCTTCTTGAGCTACATCGCACCATCGAAAATCTGAAAAATATAGCGAAACCAGAGGAGTTAAAACGGGAGTTAGTCGGAGAGAAGGACGCTCGGATTAAGGGAAAAATCGTAGAAGAACTCAACCCTCGCTGTATCTCGCTCTCCCTTCAATCGGAGAGTAAACAGGATCTGATCAAAGAGATGCTTACCCTGCTCTACAAAGCGGGGTATGTCAACGACTACGATCTCTGTCTGGAGGCGATCAATGAGAGAGAGAGTTCGATGAGTACGGGCATGCAGAGTGGAATTGCCATCCCCCACGGGCGTTGTAACGGGGTCTCTCAACTCGTCTTTGCGATAGGTTTTCACCGAGAGGGTATCGATTTTCAATCGATGGATAAAGAGGTCTCAAAGCTCTTTATTTTGAGTCTCTCTCCCCTCGACGCTTCAACCGAGCATCTCCAGTTTCTTGCGACGATTAGTACGATTTTAGGGAAACCGGATATCTTAGAGGAGCTAGAGAAGTCCTCTACGGTGGAGGAGTTTAAAAAGATACTCTTAAGAGGCGCTTCTAGTAAACCCCCCGCAAGACCCCAAGCACAAAACAGCAAAAATCCTCGAGACAAAGGTTGATGAGAGAGGTTATGTTAGAGCTTTTTTTGTGTCTAATAATGTTCGTTATTTCTTGAAACCGACTTTTTAAAGGTACCTCATTGTTATTTAATTCTTTCCAATTTTTACTATTTTTCCTTGCCGTGGTCGTATTCTATTTTCTAATACCATTTCGATTTAGGTGGATGTGGTTATTAGGGGCTAGTTATTATTTTTACATGAACTGGAATCCTAAATA
>CAZATZ010000154.1:0-4765 GCA_964488175.1 uncultured Spirochaetales bacterium | reverse complement strand
AAACGTCTCTTTCACCAGAGATATTTTCATATTATCAGAAGCTTGCCAGCCAATACTGGAATGACTACACTATGAAGTGCATAAATTTTATAATTTAAAGGAAAGAGAGAAGATTTTATGGAGTGTTTAGGTCTAGTAGATTCTCATTTTCACCTTCTCGAGATGGAAAAAAAGGGGTTGGATGGTGAGTCCATTATCTCCTCTTTTTTTCAAGAGGGGGGAGCGTATCTCTTAGAGATTGCGATCAATCATGAAAATTTTGAACGAAGAGAGAGACTCTCTCAAGCGTATAAAAACCTCTACCTCACCGCAGGGATTCACCCCACGAGTGGATCCGATTTTTCGCCAAGTGAGCTGAGCGACGCTCTTACGAGCGTTCAAGAGCAGGCGAAGAGTCCGAGGGTTGTCGCCATTGGGGAGATTGGACTCGATCTCTTTCACGATAAGTTGCCTCTCGGCGAACAGATAGAACGATTTCGCACCCAGATTGAGATCGCCAACCAGAGCGGACTCCCTATCGTCATTCACACACGAGAAGCCACTCCCGAGGTCTTGAAAGTTCTCAGAGAGTCTCCTTGTCAAAAGGGGGGAGTCATCCACTCTTTTACAGGAGATACGAGAGAGGCTGAGGAGTTCTGTGAACTGGGATTTTTTCTCGGATACGGCGGTATTTTAACGTACAGCAAAAAGACTGAAGCACTGCGAGAGAGCGCCAAGCGAGTCGCACTCTCTCGTATCTTGAGTGAGACCGATTCACCTTACCTCGCTCCTCGACCGATGAAGCCACCAAACCGCCCCCCCTACGTCAAAAAGGTGGTCGAACTTCTCAGCCAACTGCGACTCGAGTCTCAAAATGAGTCCAAAGAGGAGATAGTCTTGGCAATCCAGCAAAATTTCTCCCGTCTCTTCTCGGTAGAGAACTCTTCGGGTGATTCTTCTGATGATTCGACCAAAGAGTCGTAAGCGATTGAGGAAAAAGATAAAATCCTGATTTTCTTCTCTACTCTTGAAAATTTGAAGAGATTGAATAATCTCTAATGAATGATTTTTTTGAAAAATATCGGGAGATGGACTCTCTCTCTCCTTCTTTTTTTACAAATATCTCCCCCTCTCTCCTCGCAGAGCGATTTGAGAGAGAGCGGTTCTCAAGAGCAAAATAGTGAGATGATATCCACAAGAGTCTCCGGCATGATATCGTTTATCGATATTGGAGAGGGTGACGCAACCCTTATTGTCACTCCTGAGAAGGAGCGAATCTTGATCGATACGGGAAGTCCCGCCGGTCTAGAAAACTTGTTGCTTGAACTCAAACGGGAGAAGATCGACTCTTTAGACCTATTGATTTTAACCCATCCGCACCTAGATCACATAGGAAACGTCTTCTCTCTTCTCTCTCTCTTTTCGATAAAAAAAATCTACGATAACGCAGAAGAGTTAAATCAAAATGAGGTGAGTTTTTACTCTCTCTACGCTGAGAAGATCAGGGGACTCCCCCAATACTCCCCTCTCTCGTACCCCCAAGAGTTGGCACTGAAAAAGGGAACTCTCAGCGTTCTCTCTTCTAGCAAAGAGGGGGGCTGGAACGATAAATCTCTGGTTCTCCTCTTTCAATACGGCGAATTTTCTCTTCTCCTGATGGGGGATGCGGGGGAGCTAGTTGAAACGAAGCTCTTGGAAACGAAGATCTTGGATCAATTAGACGAGATAGATCTTCTTCAAGCGGGTCACCACGGAGCGAAAGGGACGGCGAGTCCCCCCTTTCTCTCAAAGATAGACCCGAGTAAGGTGATCGTCAGCGTCGATGAGAATAACCGCAACGGCTACCCTGACGATAACGTGTTAGAGCGCTATCGCCAGAGGGGGGCGGATGTCGAGTTGACAAAAGAAGAGGGAACGATTCGATACCGCTTCTCCGCCGATGGATGGTATGCGAGAGAACCCCTCTCTCCGTAAAAAGAGAGAGGAGCGTACCTCTAAAAAAATAAGAGTAGGAAGGAGCTTAGAAAGATGAAAAAAACGGTAAAAATTTCTTTTCAAATGAGTCGATTTACTGGGTATCTCTCACTCTTTGTGATTGTCGCCGCCTCCTTTATGAGGCAGGTATTAGACGGAGTACGACTCCTTTTAGAGGGATTACCTCTCTCGCTGGGAGTCTTTGTCTGGCTTTCGTACCTCTTCTTCATTCTTCCGATTTTTTTTCTTCTTCTCAAAAAGGTAGGGGTTAAACAACTTCTCTTCTTTCTCTTTGTCGTTGCCCTAGGATTTCTCTACGCCCAATCCTTTGAGAGTGTTGAAGAGAGGGTTCATCTCGTCTTCTTCGGCGCCATCGGATTTTTCTTCGCTCAAGACAACTCGACCAAAGGGTGGTCCGCCCTTCTTCTCTCCACAACTCTCTTTTCCCTCATGATCTCCTCCCTCGATGAGATTTTTCAACTCTACCTACCCTACCGAGTCGGTGACATTAGAGATATTGTATTTGGAGCGTTGGGAGGACTCTGGGGAGGACTTCTCTCTCTCTGTTTTCACTCTTCCAAGAAAGAGAAAACAGAGAGAGCAAACTGAGAGAGAGTAAGAGAGAGATTTTATAAGAAATCGTGTTAGAGTTCCCCCGCTCTCTTTGCAAGAAAATCTTGAGAGACTCTTGTCGAGATACTCTTGTCGAGAGAGTTTTGATAGGGGGAGAACTAGAGGGTGAGTCGTTCCGCCTGATCGCCGTACATCTCTTGGCGCAACTCTTTGATGCGTTCATCTTCGAGGTAATTCTCAAAAGATATCTTCTGATCGATGATCCCTAGAGGGGTAAATTCGACGATGCGATTCGCGACCGATGAGATAAGCTCGTGATCGTGACTCGCAAAGAGAAGAATGCCTGAGAATTTTATCAACCCATCATTCAAAGCGGTAATACTCTCCAAATCGAGGTGGGCTGTCGGGTGATCGAGAATGAGTGCATTCGCCCCACTCAACATCATTCGAGAGAGAAGACACCGTACCTTCTCACCCCCCGATAAAACTTTCACCGATTTCAGAGAGTCGTCTCCACTAAAGAGCATTCTTCCCAAAAGGCTACGGATCCGAGTCAGATTTTGATCCTCCTCTTTGACGGCGTACTGCATTAGCCAATCGGTCATATTGATATCGTCTTCGAAGAAAGAGCTACTCTCCTTAGGCAGGTAGCTCTTTGTCATGGTGACCCCCCAGCGATAGCTTCCCGCCTCTGGCTCTGCCTCCCCCGTAAGTATTTTGAAGAGTCCACTTTTTGCGTTATTATTCGATCCGACAAAGGCGATCTTATCCCCTGGATTGACGACAAAATTGAAATCTTGAAAGAGCTCTTCCTCCTCAAGAGTCGCCTTTAACCCCTCAATCTCCAAGACGATATTTCCGGTATCTCTATCGGGGGTAAACCCGACAAAGGGGTAGCGACGACTTGAGTGCGGTAAATTTTTCAAATCGAGTTTTTCCAACTCTTTTTTTCTCGCCGTCGCCTGTTTTGATCGCGCGGCGTTGGAGGAGAATCGCTCGATAAACTGTTTAAGCTCTGTGGCTCTTACCTCCGCCTTCTTCTTCTGATCCTTCTGTTGCTGAGCAACTAACTGGCTGGCTTGCTGCCAAAAGGCGTAATTTCCCACGTATGTTCTAATCTCTTGAAAGTCGATATCGATCATCTGGGTACAGACTTTATTGAGGAAGTGACGATCGTGGCTCGCAACAATCACCATATTCTCAAATCGATACAAAAAATGTTCGAGCCAGTTGATAGACTCCATATCGAGGTTGTTCGTCGGCTCGTCTAAGATCAAGATATCGGGGTTTCCAAAGAGGGCTTGAGCCAACAAAATTCGAACCTTCATGTTCGGCTCCAGACTTCCCATTGGAAGTTCAAAAAGCTCCTCTCCCACCCCCAAACCTGAGAGCATCACACCGATATCGCTCTCTATCTCATAGCCACCAAGCTCGCCAAACTCACCCTCGAGTTCGGCGACTCGCATCCCCTCGGCGTCGGTCATCTCCTCTTTGGAGTAGAGGTCGTCTCTCTCCTTTGAAATCGCGTAGAGCTCTTCATGACCCATGAGGACGGTCTGTAGAACGGTGTGCTCGTCGTAGGCGAATTGATTCTGAGTCAAAACGGCCATCCGCATTTTTTTGGGAATAACAATCTCTCCGGTGTCGTAATCTTGCTCTTTGGAGAGGATTTTAAGGAAGGTCGACTTTCCCGATCCATTGGCTCCGATAAGGCCGTAACAGTTGCCAGGAAAGAGCTTTAAGTTCACGTCCTTAAAGAGAACACGCGAGCCGAAGCTAAGTTTTAGGTTGTTGATACTTATCATGAATAAGAGATTCCTTGTCGAAGAGACGTCAGTCTCGCAGAAAGAGAGGAAAGAGAACCCTTTTTAAAAGGAGGGAGAGCTTTCGGATTTCGTGGAAACATCGGTATGAATGGTCGTCTGTTTATGATTGGCAAATTATTATTATGTCGATTTATACTCTGCTGGTTATCTTCTCATTTTTTTTAGATAATCCGCCTCAAAAAAACTCACCCGTTTGGAGAGTTGAGAGAGCATACGCAAAGAGTAACAAAGAAAGAAAAAAATATAAACACATAGAATGAAGAAAGGCGGAAGAAAGAGGTTTTTCAAGAGATCCTCTTTTAATATCCGAAGGGCGCCTCATCAACCTACCCTACCCTAAAACCTGTTCTCTCTCTGGCTACTCCTTGAGATGCATCGCCTTGCAAGAATTTTAGAGACTCTCTATACTGGAC
>CAZATZ010000153.1:0-4784 GCA_964488175.1 uncultured Spirochaetales bacterium | reverse complement strand
ACTCCTTTCACTACGTTCCATCACATAGAAAAAGAGAGAGAAAACCTCTCAAATCCCCTCACAACAACCTTTCTGCGAGACTAGAGTTTTTGCATATCCTCATCATTTTCGACGCCTAATCCCTTGGGATCTTTCATCTGTCTATCTTCCTCTTGTAAGTGATCAAGGTAATAACTGACTTTCCAGCTCTTCGCCTTGGGAGTCGGTAGTGCGTAGATAATCACGACACCGGTGGGGTTTTCGATTCGCTTAAAGGCTGACATAACCTCGCCCGCTTCCCCTCTAGGAACGTCCATCAATACAAACTTTTGATTTAAGGAGAGGGGAGTTCCAGAGCCGATCTCTCCCTTTAAGGCTAGGTCTAAGGTCTCTTGGAGTGGATTTTCAAAGAGACCCGTCGTCAGAGGAACGATGTGAATCTTCTCACGAAGAGAGGGGGAGAGAGCGGGCAAGACAGCCTGAAAATCTCTCGGAGAAAAACCACAAACGGCGATAGTATACGTATTTTCCATATGAAATAAGACCTCTGTCGAAAAGGAAGGAGTCCCAAACGGGGGAGACCTTTTCCTACAAGTTAGGGGTATCCTTCGATAAATTAAGTATTTTAGGGAGATTTTTTTCGTGATTTAAGACGATTTTTTTCTACGTTTTCGCTTTCTACGTTTTCATCTTAAGGATCGCCTCTTTTTTGAGATACACCTAAGCACACCTCCAAGAAGAGAGGCGAAAGGGCATCTCTAAAGAATAGAAGATTGGATCGCTTTGGTATTTAGATTAAAAAGCTCTACGTCGGTCCCTCTCAGTCGCTCCGAAGATGGGAATCTCAAACTCATGGGGTTTATCGCTCTACCCGAACGTTTCATTACGTAGTGGACGTGCGGGCCTGTCGATTGACCGGTTGAACCAACGTACCCGATGGTCTCGCTCTGCATGACTCTTTTGCCCTTTCTGCCCGATGAGCTAAATCTACTCATGTGCGCGTACATCGTCTCATACCCGTTATCGTGACGAATCTTAACGTAATACCCATACACGCGACTATAACCGGCGTAAGTAACCGTCCCCGCCGATGTGGCGAAGATAGGAGTCCCTGATCGAACCGCAAAGTCTATCGCTTGATGGTTCATACGGTACCCACTGATCGGGCTGATTCGAGAACCATATCCCGATGAGATATAGGCACCGTGGACGGGAGACTTTAAAAAGGCTCTCCTCGCCGACTTCCCTTCCGCATCGTAGTAATTGGCAGTTCCATCCATTCTTTCATAGCGGAAGAACTCGAACAACTTATCGCGAGAGGAGAGATAGTACTCTATGTACTCGATTTCACTATCATCAACAATCACACCGTCTTCTGTCGTCTCTTCAAGAAAGGCTATCTTAAATTTATCGCCTACCGTTACATCTCGTTGAAAATCAATGGCGTATCCCAGAAGATAAATAGCCTCAAAAATAGCATTTTCCGAGCCACCCGCCTTGAGAGCATCGGCGTAGAGTGAGTTTTTAATCGTTCCCTCCGCTACCTTCGCATTCGTATGAAGATTTTTTTCAAACTGATTAATCGAAAAATCTCCATTCTCCCCCTCTTTGATATGGATCGCCGAATTGGGTGCGAGTAGGATATTGACGGCCGTAGGCATCTGGTTTTCATCTTGGATAAACTCCAGAGTTTGGTGGGCTTTTAATCGAGTGACACGATAGATAGGGTTTAGTAGGCGGACAATTTCTCGAGAGTTTTCAAGGGTAAACCCCTGAACAAGCAAGATGTTTTGTAGGGTATCGCCGGGTTTCACTCGAATATCGTACCAGCTTTTAAATTTCTCTTCGCCCTTCCAGCCGAGGGGATAATACTCCGAGAGCTCATCCGCTAACGGATTTTCCTCTGTAGAGAGGGAAAACCCACTCAAAAGACTCTCTGAGATCTCCTGTCTCGAGACGTTGGATGCAATCCGTTCCATTTCATCTTTTTCTAAATCGCTCTTACTAGAAACTTCCTGTTTATCATCGATGGTCGCAAAGAGAAAGATAGGCCAAGAGAAGAGGGCAACGGCGACGGGAAGAGCCACGAGAAAGAAAATACGTGACAACGCAAGCCCGCCAGAAAAGTTCCCCACAACACGTGACAGACGCTGTGTCATTCTCCCTCTCTTAGTTGTTAGAAATTCAAATCGTTTTCTCAACCACTTTGAAGATAAAGACATCTAATCGATTCCCCTATAACTGTTAAATATGCTGTTAATTTTTCACTACAACTCTTTTCACTACACACGAATCAAGTCTGACTAATTAAATTCGACGGTTCAAACTTGTCAAAGAAAAACAGGTCTTATGGGTACCTCTAAAAAACCCTTTTTCAGTTCCTTGCCTTGTCAAAGCCCTATCAAAAAATATCTTCGTTATTTTCTGAAATCGACTTTTTAAAGGTACCCTTATCTTAAAGTATCGGATGGGAAGGAAAAGGACTTAATCCAATTTTCACCCGATCTCGTCGCAACAACCCCTTTTAATGCACCATCTCTCATACCAAAAATCCCACGATACAGTTACACGACAAATACACAAACAAGCAATAAATGCAAAGAAATAAAAGATAAGCTATAAAGGGTGGAACTGGATTTTTACGATACGGAGATAAGACCTAGGATGCTAAGGATTATCCCATTGTAAAAAAAAAAGAGTAAATGACAAGGGGAAATGCTCAATTATCTACTTATGTATCTAAATGATGGGGAGATTACACATCTTCACAAGTTGACGTCAGAAGTTTTTCACACCGCTTTAAGGTCGCAACGGTTCTCTCTATATCGAGAACTCCCTTCTCGTCGATCGCACGATACTCCCCCTTAAAGAGGCAGGTCGCCAGCGTTTTACCACTCCCAAACTTTTTGGGTTTCTTCAGTTCAAGGTCAAACTCTTTAGCGTTCTCTCTCAAAATTTTAGACCAGTGATTTCTCAACTTTCTGCACTCCTCTCCCCTTTTTGCCTTTATCTTAAAGTGGAGTTCTTCTTCCTGAATCTGAAGGTGCTGATCCCATTCTGGATCTTTTTGCCAGTGCCACCAACACCCCATAAATTCACTCTCTGGCGTGGTCACACGGTTCCAACCAACGATACTCAAATGCCTCTGGAGTTCTACGTAAAACCCCTTCCACGAATCGGAATTCCACTCAGCGAGGGGAACATTCTTGTAGTTATTCACCGTCTCATCGAGCGATCTTAGGTGTTTTCGGTAACTTTTTAGGGTAGAATTATCTCCTTGGTAGAGGTCTAAAATCTCTAAGAATTCTCGCCTCGAAAGAACTTTATACCCCGCCTCCTCTATCCTCTTATAATTCGACTGCTCTCCCGCTCTAAAATAGATAGGAATGAGCGAGATCTCAGAAGAGTCGGTCTCGATCATCTCTCTGTAATACTCTAAGTGATCGGGATATTCTTTTCTCTTGATTTTATCTTCAACGATAATGGCGTACTTCTGATTAACGAGGCAGAAGGCGTCGATATCTTCGTACCGCTCTTCTACCTCGACACGAGAGATCTCTATCGGATCTTGGGGGTGGTGTTTGTTGATCAATTTTTGGATGAGTTTCACCGCACACGCATTCAGCTCTCTATCTTCGCTCTGATACCGAGGATCTCCCCGTGAGAGTAACCAGACAACAAAAGCGTCCTGTCCGTCTTGCGATATTTCGCTGGTGCCATCTTCTAATCCGTTAGCGTTTTCCACGTTAATCTCCTCTCAGCTCGGGTATATTAAATCGGTGATTACACACTCTATCTTTAACGAGAAGGCGTGTCAAACTAAAATCTTAAAGCTATCCTTAAACCTTGCATAAAATTCGCATAAAACCCCATTTCAGAAAATAACGAGTTAGCGATGAAGAAAAGTTTGTGAGAGGTGACTTCAAGGAGGAGATAAGAGTCTCAGTTTTAGAGATCACTTAAAAGGATTGGAAAAGGCTATAAAGGAAATTCGCAAAGAATCGATAATCGAGAAAACCCTTCTTACTACGCTTTTAAGACAGAACTCTCTAGAGTGTCGATAAGAGAAGGATTTGATTCCCCCTAACTGAAAAGGAGTCTTTCGTGTTCTCTCTGCGATCTTGTGCTTTTACTCTCTCTCTCGTCGCCCTCTTTGTCGTAACTTCTCCCCTGCACGGTCAAGAAGATCTCTACTCAGTGAAAAAAAATGACACTCTCTATAGCATCGCCCGCCAATTCAATGTGCGAGTCACCGATCTCATTGAATTAAACGGAGTGAAAGACAACTTAATCAAGACGGGTCAGAGGCTAAAACTCCCCACCCAAAAAGCGATTCCCAATCAAGGTATCTCTCGGGCGGTCATCTCTAACCCATCAATCTCTATTCAAAAGAACCCTGTCACAAAAGAGAGTTCTGAGATAAAACAGGCCAACCTTGATCTTTTTCAAAATAGTGAAAAAGAGGGAGATAGTCAGAAAAGCGAAAAAGGGAAAAACGTAAAAGAGAAAAATGAAAAGGGAGAAAAAAAGAGGGGGGTGGCAGCGAGAGCGGATCTCCAATATATTATTCGTGAAGGCGACACTCTCTCCTCCATCTCTCGCAAAAACGCCCTCTCTCTCAAAGATCTGAAACGGTACAACGACCTACAGAGTGATAACATCTTCCCTGGGCAAGCGATTGTCCTCTCTCCCAGTCGTCCAGAGTTTCACATCGTTCAGAAAGGGGAGTCCCTCTTCTCAATTGCGAATGCGTATCAACTCACAACCCAAGAGTTGAAACAGTACAATACACTAACCAGCAATGT
>CAZATZ010000152.1:0-4794 GCA_964488175.1 uncultured Spirochaetales bacterium | reverse complement strand
TAGTGCTGTTAAGCACCAGTGAGAATCATCGCTACTCCGATTGTGTGGTTTTGTGTTTGAATAGAGCGTCCCCTCCTCTAAAAATCAGCCCCCCCTCCCCTCTCGATTTGGAAAGAGGGGGAAATAGGTGGACGACTAAATCGCCTTAGCCCTTTGCGTCTACTCTTCTGTGGTCTCTGTCTTGGGTGGTTTGATGTGAAAGAAGAGGGCGTAGAGGACGGGGGTGACGATGAGGGTGATTCCTGAGGCTATTGTCAGTCCAAACATGATGGTGACCGCCATTCCCTGAAAGAAGGAGTCTGTGAGCAGGGGGAGCATTCCTAGGACGGTGGAGAGTGCTGTGAGGAGGACGGGGCGTACTCGCGTGATACAGGCGTCGATAATGGCGTCGAAGGGGGGGACTCCTTTTCGTATGTAGATATCGATCTCGTCGACCATAACGATGGCGTTTTTAATCACCATACCAAAGAGGGCTAAGAGTCCCATGAGCGACATAAAGCTAAAGGGGACTCCCGTCATGAGTAGACCTAAAACAACTCCGATGATGCTCAGCGGTATCGAGAGGAAGATAATGATCGGTTGTCGCACTCGGTTCCATAGGACAAAGATGGTGAGCAACATCGCAAGGAAGGCGACGGGGAAGGTTCCCTTGATCCCTTTCTGAGCGTTGTTGGAGTCTTCGTACTGCCCCCCCCACTCTATCTCGTACCCTCTAGGGAGTTCTATGTTCTCGATCTCCTCTTGGACGCTCAGCCTTAAATCGTTGGCGAATCCCTTGATGGGGTCGGCGATGATCTCGATGGTTCGGATTCTGTTACGTCTTAGAATTCTCGCATCTTGCCAATCGATGTAGACTCGGGTCACTATCTGGCTCAACGGGACGAAGGCTTTTTGAAAGTCGCTGTAGAGGTAGACGTTTTGTAGCTGTTGAATCCCCTCTCTCTCTTCAACGGTTGGTCGTGCGATGATGGGGATCAAGAGATCTCTCTCTCGGAAGAGTCCGACCCTCTCTCCGTTGAAGGCTCGCTTGAGTGTCTCTAAGATCTTCGCTCGGCTAATCCCCAACCTGAGGGACTCTTGTTCGTCGATTTCGATCTGAATAATCTTGCGTTTCTCTCCCCAGTCCGTGCGGATGGCGTAACCGTTTCCGCTATCGTTGATGATCGTCTGAACCTCTTTGGCTAACCGTCTGAGTTCGTCGGTATCTTCCCCTAAGATACGCGCTCTAACCGTCCCCTTGGAACCCGGCCCTAGCTGAAATTTGAGGTACTGAGCGAGGGCGTCGGGGTAGTTGGTGTCGAGGTAGCGTTGTATCTCGGGGCGTAGTTTATCGATAGCCGTGTAGTCGTCGACTTCGACTAAGAGCATACCGTAGCGCGAAGAGGGTAGCTCTGGTCCGAAGGCTAACTGAAATCGATCGGAGCCTGAGCCTGCGAAGGTCGTTACTTTTGTGATCTGGGGATACTTCTCTTTATCGAGTAGATCTCTTGCTATTTTGAGAATATCATCGTTTGTCTTCTCTATGTTCGTTCCCTCTGGCATCCAGTAATCGATCGTAAATTGCGGTTGTGAAGAGTCTGGAAAGAAGGCACTAGGAACGAATCGAAACCCGATAAAACTCACAACCAAGAGAGCCACTGTCATCAAAGCGACGCCCTTCTTGTGAACGAGACAGAAGAAGAGGCTCTTTTTGTACCACCCGAGAGGCTCTTTTTTCTCTTGGTTATTGTTCTGAGAACTCTCTGCTACGTTTGCCTCACCCGCTTTGGATTTTTTGTCCGCTCTCTTTTTGGGAGCGTGCATAAATTGGATACAGATGAGCGGATTGAGAGTAATCGCCAAGAGCCAACTCAGCAGAAGAGAGATGATAATCACCCAGAAGAGCGTCTTGGTGTACTCGCCCGTGGAGTCTGGCGAGAGACCGACGGCGGCGAAGGCGAAGATGGCGACTAACGTAGCACCAAAGAGCGGCCAAGTCGTCTGTTTTAAGACGGCGAGAGAGGCCTCTTTTGCTTTTTCACCCCTCGTAAGTCGAACCAAAATTCCCTCGGTCACGACGATCGAGTTATCGACCAACATTCCCATGGCGATAACAAGGGCACCGAGAGAGATTCTCTGGAGGGTAATCCCAAAAAGATTCATGAAAAAGAGGGTTCCAAAGACGATAAGCACCAACATTAATCCGATGATAACACCGCTCTGAACTCCCATAAAAAAGAGGAGGAGGAGGGTAACGATGAGAACCGATTCGGCGAGACTTAAGAGAAAGCCGTTGACGGCTTTTTCCACGGCGAGGGATTGGTTAAAGATCTTGTTGACCTCCATTCCGATGGGGGTCTCTTGTTTGATCTCTCTCACGGCTTTATCGATAGCAGTCCCTATCTCAACGACGTTGAGCGTCGTATCTACCGAGACTCCGACTCCTATCGACTCTTCACCGTTATAGCTCATCAGACGGGAGGGGGGATCGGCGTAACCTCTCTCAAAACGAACGATATCTCCTAGGCGAATCTGTTGGTTGTCTGAGACACTAATCCGCAGATTTCTTAGCGAATCTAGTGAGTCGAATCCACCGCTGAGGCGAAACCGAAATTCATTTCCCGACTCGACTAGCTCTCCGCTCTCAACCACTACGTTTTGCTGTTGTAAGAGTTGGGCGAAGAGGGCGTCTGATATCCCCATTTTGACGAAAAGCCCACGAGAGTAGGAGACGTAGATGACCTCTTGGGGTTCACCCCAGAGAGAGACTTTGGCGACTCCGTCGACTAAGAGGAGGTGTTTTTGAAATGTTCTAGCGAAGTCGTAAAGCTCTCTTTTTGAGAAGTCATCTCCAGAGACTGCGTAGTAGACGCCGTAGACGTCTTTGAAGTCGTCATTGACGATAACGGGGCCGGCTCCTGGTGGTAGGTAAGGGGCGAGATCCGACATCTTGCGTCGTAACTCGTCGTAGAGTTGGCGGTACTCCTGACCGCTATACCCCTTCTTATAATCGACGGTGACGATACTCGCATTATCTGTCGACGTGGAGAGAACCTTGTCGACTTGGGGTAGTCGCTGGACGTACTCCTCGACGAGATCGCTGACCTCTTCCTCGACCTCTTGCGCCGTCGCTCCTGGATAGGGGGTGCTAATCCTTACCTTCGTAATCGTAAAATCGGGATCTTCCAGTCGTCCAATTTTTGAAAACCCCCAAATTCCTCCCGCTAAAAGCAGGAGAGTAAAGAGGTAGGTAATGACCTTTTTTTCTATGGCAATTTCTGATATATTCACAGCTATCTCCCCCTCTTCTAAAGATCCTGTGAAGCGGTATCAAAGAGAACCTCTTGTCCCTCGTATAAGAGCGTAGCTCCCGCTGTCACCACTCTCTCTCCCTCGTTGAGTCCATCTCGAATCTCGACCTGATTATCTTCAACGGAGTCGGCGTCAACGACCCGTTTGTGAACGGTAGAACTCTCTTCATCGACGATCCAGATGTTTGAGGTCTTCGTCTCGGGGTCGTAAAAGAGAGCCGATAGCGGTAAGAAATATCGACCGGCTAAGCTCTCGGATTGAACTCTCAGCTTGACATCTCCGCTCATCCCAGGGAGAACCAAGAATGAATCGGGTCTAGGAAAGGTGAACTTCGCCTCATACGTCTGTGAGGTAGCGTCGACGATCGTACTAAACTCGCTGAGTTTCAACGGGTAGGGATTTGCGGGGGCGTTGGGGAGGGAGACCGACGCCTCTATCTCTCCTTTGCGGTAGAGAGAGACGTAATTCTGTGGCACATCGATACCGAGTTCCAAGATCTCTATGTTTTGCAGAAAGATGATCGGTTGTTTGGAGGCGACTAACTCATTTATCTCGACAAAAACCTTACCGATTACCCCCTTAAAAGGGGCTACGATCGCCGTCTCTGAGAGATTTCGTTCTGCGATGCGCAGCTCTGTTCTCGCGACCTCCGCTGCGGTTTTAAACCGCTCAACCTCGGTCAGAGCGACCGCTCCCTCTTCGTAGACGTTTTGGTACCTCTGGTAGTCCGCTTGGGCATTTTGATAGACCGCTCTGGCTGACTGTACCCTATTTTGAAAGGCGACATTTTCCAGTCGGGCGAGATTATCGCCCTCCTCGACGAGATCTCCCTCTTTTACGAGGAGTGAGAGAACCGTTCCTGAAGACTCAAAAGAGAGATCCGCAGATTGAAACGCCTTGATTCTTCCTAAAAAAGAGAACTCTCGACTCTTGCCTGCGTCTGTCGAGAGCTGGCTTCGCACCGGTCTGACAAAGACATCTTCGACCTCGGGGGTGTTTAAAATTTTCTTTTTAATCAGAACCCCCGCCGTAAAGAGGAGAAGAAGAGAGAGCGTATAGGTGAAAATCCGCTTGGAGAAGGTGAAAGAGAAGGGGTGCTTACTTCCCCTATTTTTACCCGAAATTTTGTCCGTAAATTTTGTCATCGTTTTTGACATGATACTATCTCACTCCGTTTGATGATAAGAGAACGCTTGTCCCCCTCTGGTCTTCTCTTCGTTATTCTCTGAAACTGAATTTTTAGGGGGGTTGCCGTAAACTTAGACAGATGAGAAGCAATTTCCACAACAATGGAACAATTTAATCTCTCTTTTGTATTTAATCTTCACTTTTTGGATATATTTTTTTATTTTCGGTGGCGATTGGGCGGAGATCCGGCGAGGAAGGTGCGGTGGTGGATCGTGTTGTTTTTTTATATTTAGATTTGCGAAGAGAGATCTCGGACTGAATTAAAGCGAAGACTCTCCACCAAGAATATATTTTTTAAGAAACTTGTGTGTTTCC
>CAZATZ010000151.1:0-4837 GCA_964488175.1 uncultured Spirochaetales bacterium | reverse complement strand
TCTCTTGCCATTTAAATTTCTCATCACAGAAAAAAGAGTCCACGAAAAAATAGATCGTAAGACTCCCAATGATAAAGATTACTTCTAAAATATCGAGTTAGAGATAAAAAAGAGGTTGTTTTAAAATTAAAGGGACTCGCTAGAACTCTCTTACTCTTTCTGCTCGGGAGGATCTTCGAGAATTAAAGTAGGAGTTCCAATCACAACATCTCGATGAAAGACACCACCATTTTCATCGCTATCTCCCCCCACCGATGAGCCGTCATCAAATTTTAAAGAATAGGTTGTATTTTTCAGTGGCTCTTTGGTTCTTGCGTTAAGTATCGTACTATCCACCTTCCCACGAACTAAGAGGTTCTCTTGAAAAGAGAACTCTTGACGAGAGAGAGTTCTTACTTTGATATGGTACCGAGGTTCGGCAAATCCCTCGATTTCCCACTGTTTTCCACTCGTTGAATTCTTGTTTTGAAGGTGGTAAGACATCGGCCACGGGATAGATATTTTCTCCTCTTCGACTTCTCCGTAGAGAACTGCCACTAAGTCGTACGGGTTCTTCTCATCGCTCTCCCACACCTCTACTCGAAGAACTTCTGACTCTTTGAGATTCTTTGCCTCAAAGAGAATCTTTATCGTATCACCGATCGTCGCTCTCTTAATCTCTCGACCTCTCGCGTCCTCCCATTTCATATTGAGAAAACGGGGAGCTGGTCCCTTCGATTCTCCTTTAGGTATACTTTTGCACCCTACCAGAGAGATGAACGCCAAGAGGTGAAGGGAGAGTAAGAGAAAAAATCTCAGACGGAGAAGTGAATGAGACCAACTTTTAGACGTTATTGAGTTAAAACTTCTCATAGAAAGATTTTAAACCTCTTAAAATTTATTCGATATCCTTTAAAAAATATCTCTTTAAGTCCATCTTTTAAAATCAGTGGGAAATCCGATATTCTCACTTTTGCGAACGAATCTCTATAAAAAAATAACCTACTTTGATAGACTCCAACTCGTTTCTCGCCAAAATATTCGTCAAAATATTCGTCAAGAGAGCGATAAATCTCTCTTCTTCTAAAAAATTTGACCCCACTCTTTAAAATAGAAAAAAACGTTAACCGCTTTAACTGAGCTTTTACCATCCAAGATAGGAAAGAAAATGAAACCCACTTACATAAGAAAAATCTTTTTCCCCTCACTTTCATCTTTAAGCTCGTCTTTAAAGGGAGCTATCTTAACACCCAATCTTTTTTTGGAGAGTAGATTCATCGGTTTTAGAGGAGAGAGTTCAAGAAAGCGATCTCTTCTGCCGGTTTTTCTCGGATTATTTCTTGGGGTTTTCCTAGCCCTCCCCGCCCTCGTCTCGCAGGAGGTCGCGGATCCAAATAAATTTCCCCTGAAAGTCGAATGGTTTGGACAGAGGGAAAATCCTTGGGGAGAGCAGACAATAGGAACAGGAAAAGGAACCCTCGCCGATTACGGGTGCCTCTTGACCTCTATTTCGATGGTCTTAAACTATTACGGCTCTTCTCTGACTCCAGAGAGTCTCAACCGCTTTTTAACAAAGAATAACGGGTACCTAGAGGCCTTCGATGATACAACGGGAGAGTCTATGGGTAAAATCCTACCTATCTGGGATAAGGTTATCCAATCTAGCGATCAGATCCAATCGCTGAAAAGAGCGAGTTATCGAAGTATCCCAGCGAATATTCCGCAAATAAAGGAGTACCTAGATCAAGGAATTCCCGTTCTCGCCGAGACGAGACGCCCAGGGGGAATCTACCACTTTGTCGTTCTCACAGGTTATACCTCAGGAGAGGAGGTCGATTTTCTGATCGAAGATCCTTGGATTAAAACGAGTACGAGGCTTAGCCAGATATACAACCTCTGCGATGAGTACGGCTGTGGAGCAACGCGGAATATCTATGGTATCCGAGTTCTCATGCCAGAAGAGAATTCAAACTGACTCTTTCGACCCAGTCGTAAGATAAGACTTTTAGAGCTTTGGATTGATGGAAAGATTTTAGGTAGAAGTGAAAAAGGGTTTTTTCGAGGGGTACCCTTTTGTGTTTCTAATTGAGCAGAGGAGATTGAGCCTTTAGCTGGTTGAAGTATTCAATGTCCTCTGGTGCAATCTCATCTCGATTCTGACTAATAAAATTGGGGTTAAAGTTCTGACTCAAGAAGAAGAGGTAACTAATCCCTTTTTGATTCCCTCTCCCCGAAGAGCGGTAGACCTTGTAGATATCGAGATAGACCTCACTTAGATACGCCACCTCATCATCTGTGAAAGTTGAGGCACCCTCTCCCCTCTGTTGACCGAGTCGCTCAACAATTTTAAGCTGCTGGTTGATGTAGATAACATCGGGACTCTGACCCTCTAAGGTATCTCTATTGGTTGCGTACAAATCGGGCCAAAGAACGACATCTCCCCACTCATTCTTAGCAATTCTTGAGAGGGAATCATTCTCTTTTATCCTAACGGAAGTAACAACTGGTCGATTTTTAAACTGCTCAAATCGAGACGAAATGTTGATATTTCCTTCATCGGCTTGAGTCATACTTGACTCGTCAGCTCGACTTGTGGTTTGATTGATAACTGGGTTTTCTTCTTGGTTCATTACTTCAGAAGAGTTCATCACCTCTTCTTGATTGAATATCTCACGATTCGTCTCTGTCTCCGCCGGTTCTCCCGTTATATCGAAGAGTCGATCGACGTCTGTCTCTGAGATAGATGACTCTTGGGTTGAATCCGAAACCGTCCTCGGCTCTGGAGAATCGAGAGGAAGTTGGGAGACCTCCCCCTCAATTTTTACACTTAGATCCTCTTTGGGAAGCTTGATAATTTTTTCAATACGAAAAACGTCATCGTGCGTCTCACTTCTAAGAAAGAAGTAGGTAGCAAAGCTAAGCAGGCTGACAAAGAGAGAGAGAAAGAGGACAAAGATGAGAGGTATTTTATTGGAAGAAACAATTTGCATATTCATCCTAGTATATCGGAACTACGAGGTAACTTGCAATATTTTTTTCTATGAGGTGAAAAAAAATAAAAAAAAAGATAAAAAAGAGATCTTTAGAGACACCTTTAGACGGTTTGAGTTATCAGCGAACTCGCAGAGGTGTTACGGTATTTAACCCCTTTTGGAGAGACCAGATCGAGAGAGATCGCTTTTGGCTTAACAAAAGATTTGCTTTTAGATCTGATTATTGCTTAAGATAGTTCACTATTTGTCGATCGTCTAAAAGTAATTCTATTTTAAAATTATTTAACTAAAGAGGTCATCTTAAAGCTCAAGTTAAGAAACCAAGTTAAGAAACAAAGAGAAATTTTAGAGGTGTTCATAAGAGCCTTTTAGAAGAGTAATGAGAAGATTAACAAGGAAACAAAGGCATTTTAAATTTTGTCACGCAGTTGAAGGAGTGTGAAATCGATGAAACTATTCAAAGCAATTTTTCTTTTATTCCTTTTCTTAGGTTTAATCGGATGTGCGAGTACCCCTCCCGCAGAAGATGTAACCGGAAAAAAGAGTACTGATCAAGCTATCCTAAAAGAGAACACTCCTGAGATGGGAGAGGATGATACTGTCGATTTAACCGACGCTATCACGGCGATGCAGAGAGCTCAAGAGGTCGATGCACCTCGCCTCGCACCCGATCTCTGGAATGAGACGAATGAACTCTTTACTCAGACACAAGTGGCTCAAAATGCTGGAGACGAAGAGTCAACCGTAGAGAAACGGGACGAGACGATTGCTGTCGCCAATCAAGCGTATGAAGCGTCGATAAAAAAACTTCTCGTCGAGTACCAAGACCATCTTGACAACTTGGTTGAGAAGAATCGTCAAGTAGAGTCTCCTGAATTCTTTCCTCCCGAGTTTGAGAGGGCGTTACAAGAGAAAGAGAGAGCGGAAACTTCACTTCAAAACGATGATTTTGTCGATGCGAAACGAAACTACTGGCAAGCTGCGACCCTCTTGAGTTCTCTTTACGAGGCAACGGATGAGAACCGTAGATACCTCGAACTTCTTCAAAGAGATATTGAACTCTACTTAGAAGATGCTGAAAAAGTGGACGCCTATCTCTGGAGTAACAAAGAGCTGACGGAGGCGACAACTCTCTATTACGACGGACTCTCCCTCTACAAAGAGTTCGACTTCGTCGGGAGTGAAGAGAAATTGCTACACGCTCGGTTTATAGCGAAATCTCTCGAAGAGCTATCCGTCAATCGAAAAGATTTAGCGGTAACCGACGGTATGCTCGATTACGTCGCAGAGGCTCTGAGTGAGGCCTCTCAGTCCGACACAACCCCTCTGAGCAGAGAGGATATCTTCTCAGATGTCGAGATAACTCCTAATGAGGAACTAGAGAGGTTAGAACTCTACCTACCAGAACCCTCAAAGTTAAAAAAGGCGAAGATTGAACCATTTGCGGCGAAAGATGGCCTCGTTGGTACTGATTTCTCCCTCTCCTTGGAGAGAAAAGGAACCTTCGTTCTCGCCTCAGAGGAGGGAAATGAACTTCTGGTTGAGGCGAGGATCTACTGGAAGAATGGGGTTGATGCTCGAAACGATAAAAATTATACTTTGGCTCAAGAGTATTTTACTCAAGCGCAAGCCTATATAAATGAATATCGAAGTAAGAGTATCACTGGTAAGTATACGGTAATCCCTGGGGATAGTCTCTGGAGAATCTCGGGAAGAGAGTATGATAATCCATTTCTCTGGCCACAAATTTGGCGACGAAATCGGAATATTATCAAGAATCCCGATCTCATCTTTCCCAATCAAGTCCTTCTGATTCCGAGTGAGAGTGGTGACATCTCTCTCTCTTCGAACGAGTTTGAAAAATC